>DATCAX010000155.1:0-3342 GCA_036512375.1 Candidatus Angelobacter sp.
ATCTTAAACCAACAGAAGCAAGCCAGATCGCCTTTCAGAACTGCCGTAGGCATGCGCGCAGGCGAATACCGGAGCGCCAATTAAAAAGGCAGCAAATTTCGAGGGCGCTGTTTACACTTGTCACCGTCATGGATCGCAAAGTCCTCATCTGCTTATTGGCTCCTCTTCTCGTTCACACCGCCCTAGCCGAAAGCATCAAAGACGCGCTCAACCACAAATACAAGAACCAGGTCCTTGCGCTCCGCTCTCCACTCACCGCAG
This sequence comes from Candidatus Angelobacter sp., assembly GCA_036512375.1. Classification (GTDB taxonomy): domain Bacteria; phylum Acidobacteriota; class Terriglobia; order Terriglobales; family Acidobacteriaceae; genus Angelobacter. The sequence continues at coordinate 262 of DATCAX010000155.1, forward strand.
GCGACCAGAAATTTGATTCCGCCGGCCACTCTTCTACTGGCGCGCCTAACTCCGGCTGGCTCCTTTACGGCGGAATCTATATCGAAAAACTAAACCTCTCGTCTGACACCTTGCGGCTGGAAGGTCCCCGTGCCGCACCCATTAACAAAAATGGCCAGCGCATGCTGGTACGCTTCAGCAAGTCTCAGCGGATAGAAATCCATCTGGACCAGCCGCTCAAGTCTCTTGACGATGCGGAAGCCGTGATGGCCCGGGTTTTCTTTCCCAGTGCCGATGCCGCTGGCCGCGCTTGGCCTGAGTTTCGTCGCACCGACGACAACACCTCAGACGATCAGATCTATCATGTTGGCAACGGAACCTCGCCCCCCAGAGCCACATACACGCCCGAGCCCGAATTTTCAGAAGAAGCTCGCCATGCGCGCTTTCAGGGGATCGTCGTGATGAAGGTCGTGGTGAACAAGGCAGGCAACATCGTCCGGATCAAGCTGGAAAGAGCTCTTGGCAAGGGACTCGATGAAAATGCCATGGAAAAGTTGAAGACATGGCGTTTCGAACCTGCAACCCGCAAGGGCCAACCTGTTGCGGTGGAGATGAACATCGAGGTGTCATTTAATCTCTATTCGAGGCCTCGCACTATTCATTAGCTGGCTGACATCAATTTGCTCCAAACTTCGCCTTCCGCTTCTCCACAAAAGCCCTGATCCCCTCCTGCCCGTCCGCTGTCCCTCCCGCTTCGGCGATGGCACGGCTTTCCAGCTCCATCTGCGTTTCCAGTGTCTGGTTCCATCCGCCGTGCAGTAGGCGCTTGGCTGATCCAAATGCGCCCGTCGGGCCTTGCGCCAGAGATTGAGCCAGCTCTTCCGCACGCGCAGCCAGACTATCCGGCGCCACAACTTCAGTCACGATGCCCCAATCGCAGGCCTCCCGAGCGGCCAACACACGGTTGGTCAACGCGAGTTCCATAGCACGCTTCAGCCCAACCAGTCGTGGAAGAAAGTAGGTTGACCCGCCGTCCGGTGCCATACCAATCTTTGAGTACGCCATTAGGAACGTTGCCGACTCAGCGGCCATCACCAGATCGCAGGAAACCGCCAGACTGAATCCGCCGCCCGCAGCCGATCCCTGTACCGCCGCAATCACCGGCGCATTGAGACGGGCAAAGCGCGACACCGCCAGATGGAGATATGAAGTGATTTCGCGCAGGTACTGCGGCAGTTGCTGTTGCGCTGCAAAGACCTTCACATCACCGCCGGCACAAAAACTCTTGCCCGCGCCCTTCAACAAGACGGCTCGCACGTTAGGATCTGCTTCACAGCGCAAAGCTACCGCCATCAACTGCTTCGCCATCTCCAGGTCCAGCGCATTGCCTGCCTGCGGGCGGTTGAGCGTGATGTGGGCAATATTGTCGCGAACTTCAAAAAGAACAGAATCATCAGACATGCCTTACTCCCGGACTGCTTCTCAAGCCATAGGTAATCTGTGCTGAATTGACGACTTGGTTCAGATTGGCTAATGTGGGCCTGCAATACACTCGACTTGTTTACCTAATGGGCTTGATCACGAATTATAAAGCGCTCCTTCTGCTCGCCGCGCTGGGCATATCTTCATGCAGCAGCAACACAGACCCGGCGCCCCCAGATCACCCACGCCTCACTTCCGGCGTAAAGATGATCGACGTGACCTTTCACTCCGCATCGCTCAACCGCGACATGCAATATCGGACGATAATTCCAGCAAACATCACACCAAACCAGAAGTTACCCGTGCTTTATCTGCTGCACGGCGGTGGAGGCGGCTTTCGTGACTGGTCAAATTACTCTGACGTGGCCAGCTATGCTGCGCAGGGCCTGATTCTTGTGATGCCGGAAGGCAACAGTTCTTATTACACAAATTCAGCCAATCGCCTACAGGACCGATACGAAGATTACATCGCGCATGACCTGATCGCTGACGTTGAGCAACGGCTTCCTGCCGCGAACGGCCGACCCAACCGCGCTATCGCCGGCGTCTCCATGGGAGGATTCGGCGTAGTCGTGCTCTCACTGAAGCACCCTGACCTCTTCGCTTTTGCTGGTGGCCTGAGTTCTGCTCTGGATGTTCCTAGCCGCCCTTTCTCTATCAAGCGAATCGGGCAATACCGGCAGCACAGCTCTATTTTCGGATCATGGGGAAGCCAGAGTCGTCGCGAAAGTGATCCGTTCCTCCTCGTCCGCTCCGCCGTTCCGGCTCAGGCTCCGTATCTGTTTCTTACCTGTGGCGATCAGGAAGGTCTTTTATCTACCAACCGTAGGTTCGCCACTATGCTTGAATCTCGACATTTTCCCTATGAGTTCCACACCGTACCGGGTGGTCACGACTGGAACCAATGGAATCGTAATGTTCCCGCCCTCATGAAAAGCGTGATGAGCTACCTCAAGCCAGACTGAAGCGACTGCACCGCCCTGCATTTCGTCCCTTGCCTTTCTGCCGCTGATGGGTGTCCAATAATTGAAAGTGAATCGCAAGAGGAGACCCCGATGAATCGCAGACAGTTCCTCAAAGATGCCTCCATCACCATGGGAGCCACGATGTTTGCGCCTTCCTTGCTGCACGCGTTTGATGCCGCGCCTTCCGTCTCGCATGTTGCCTTCGTCAAGACCACGGACCGCGCCGCCGGAGTGAAGCGCGCCATTGATCTGCTGGGCATGGGAAAACTGAGCGGCAAAGATTTTTTCATCAAGCCGAACTTCAACAGCTCTGATCCAACGCCCGGTTCCACACATGAAGACACGCTGGTTGCGCTGATGCGTCAACTCAAGGCCATGGGCGCAGGGCCGCTCACGGTCGGCGACCGCAGCGGTATGGGCAAAACCCGCGAAGTTATGGGCGAGAAGAGCGCATTCCAGATAGGCAAGGAACTGGACGCGAAAGTTGTGGTCTTTGACGAGCTTGGCCCGGACGACTGGGAGCTGCTCAAGCCGCAGGACAGCCACTGGGAACAAGGCTTTGCGCTGCCGCGCATAGTGCGCAAGGCCGGAGGCGTGGTCCAGACCTGCTGCCTTAAAACGCATCGCTTTGGCGGACACTTCACGCTGTCACTCA
>DATCAX010000156.1:0-2922 GCA_036512375.1 Candidatus Angelobacter sp.
GATGCCGGCGCCGTTTGCCGCGCTGGTAACGCGCCCGGTCAAGGTTACTCCGCTGGTGGATGGCTTCCAGTAAGGCGAGATGAGAGGAAGCACCGGGCTGGTGGCGCCGTCGGGCTTCACCAGCCACACACCACGGCACTGGCTGTTGGTTGGACGAAGCACGTCGCCAGGGCTGGTGTCGACCGGGAAGTCTGAGCCATCGCTCTGCGTGCACTCATTATCGAAGACCTGCCAGAGAAACGCGCCGAAGATTCCCGCAGCTTGTGACGTTTGCAGAATGGTGTTTGTGCGCCAAACCACTTCGTCCGCTGGACGCTCGTTCTCAAAGAGTCCGTACTCGGAGATGAAGATGCGTTTGTTGCCCAGGCCCAGCGGATCGGGAGCTAGGCTCTTGATCACATCCAGCGCCTCACGGATGATGGACGCGGCTGAGGCCGCATCCGAGCCGGCCAGGCTGGTCTCATACGACGAGTAGGAAACCATGTCCGGTTTAACAACCGGAACCACCGCGTTGATCACACGAGTCAAACCTGAGCGCGAGTAATCAAGTACCCGCGCCACTTCCACGGCGTGAAACACGCCCACACCGGAAGGATTGCCGGCATCGTTGCGCGCGCGAGAAATTCCGCGCTGCCGAGCCTTCAGCCAGATATTCATGGCGTCAACCATCGTGGGCGAAATGTCCTTCGTCGTATCAAAGCCCTGCAGGCCGATGTAGTCGCCTTCCCAGTGCTTCAGGATGAAAGTCTTTCCTGTGCCCGCGTACGTCATATAAAGGTACTTGGTGAGATCGTAAAACTCCTGTTCCTCCAGGGCGGCGGCGTCAGGATTAATGGCAAAATTTTCCACGTCGTCCAGAGTAGTGAAGGCATATGCGGTGATCACGAAGGTCTTGAAGGGCATACCAAACACGGCCTGGTAGGGTGCAGTCTGGGCCAGCTCAGTCAGGGTTGAAGGAGTGCCTGCGGGCCAGGAGGGCGCGGTGCTCTTGTCCGGATAACGCGAACGAAATTGCGGCTCCATGTAGATGAAGACTGCATCCGAACCAAAAGTGCTGATGCGGTTCGTGCCTTCGACCAAAAAATTGTCCTGCGTAAAGCCATAATTGCCTTGCACGTGGGCTACGCCCGCCTGAAACGGCGTATCCAGCAGTTGGTCGCGGCCAGACTGGGAGAAGGAAGTTGATGCGAGCATGAAAAGAATAGCGAGAACGCGAAATATTCGAGTCATAAAGACCTCCTGAACTGACCAGAGGCCTATGATCCGCATGGCGCTCAGCGGTCATTCAGTGCTAAAAAGTTAGTGACGTAAGAGTAAACAGAGGATGTGGGCGGCGTATGTGAAGCAGATCACAGCGGTCTATGATAGCCGTCACATGTGAGTAGCTGGAAGGCGAGCCCTTAGGTTATCCGGTGTGACCGCAATAACCAATGGAAGCTAAACCCTTCTCAATAACCATCGACTTCTACGACAGTCTTGGCAAATTCCTGCGGAGCTTCCTGAGGCAGATTGTGCCCGACGCCGCCCTTGATGATCCGGTGCGCTTATTTTTTCGAGAATTTCTTGGCATAGGACCTGCGAACTCGGTATCGCGCAGGCACCGGCAGGTGATTTCTTTGCGCTGGTCCGTTTCCGATTTCCCGGCGTTCGCGTCATCGGTATGAGCAGCTCATATGGCATGGACGTTCCCGACGAAGTCCTTGCCGATGCTGCAGGATAAGCATTTTCGCCCTTCATCATCAAGCGGCCCCGAAACATTGAGCTTGGCCAATTCACTGGCAAAGAGCGTGTTCTCTGGAAACTCTGCGACGAGTTCATTTAGTTGAATACGCGCCAGCATGATCTTGGCAAATGGACGGAGATAGTGACCGCTGGCAGCAGCGATCTCAAGCTGTTTGATGCCTGCTTTCTTGTCGCCACGGACGCCGGCAAAACCAAGAAAGAACCTTTTGATTCCCGGCAGGCTTCCAATGATGTAATTCGCGGTGCCTAAAGTCAGATAGGCGTCGGCGCCTTCTGGCGCGATCGCCAGCAGCCTCTTCGCGTACTTATCGGCATCCCGGATCATTTTCAGACTTTCCAGCTGATGCTTGTCGATCAGGGCGGCATAGTCGGCCTCCATACCCAGGCTCAGGGTCATGGCGAACAGGGCGTTCGGATCATCCGGATCTGTTTTCAATTGCAGCTCTGCCAGATCTTGCGCCTTTTTGTCGGCGGCGAAAAATGCCGCGCGCAGGTAAGAGTCCGGTTTGAAAGGGACTTTTCCCAGAAAACGCTTGTCGTCCAGGAAAAAGTCGGAAGTTAGCACGCCCTGCCGGTAGGACTCTTCAAAAAGATAAGCTGCCGCTTCTGCGGCGCTCCCCACGGGGTCTTCCGGGTGGAGCTTCTGCCAGGCCTCAAACTGTGCGTAGGCTTTTACAGGCTTTAGTTCGTACAGAAGATGGAATCCGGCTTCGAGTTCAGGCACATGCAAGGCCTCAATCGGAGTCTGCCCGGAAGCCGCCGGCGCCATCAGTGCGCAAAAGAAAAACGACCAAAGCGTAGACCAGATTAACCACACTCGCGGGTCGCTGCTATCGGACAGCCGCACCGTTTTCCAGCGAACCAGGAACATCTGCCATTGCTTGATCACGAGATTTGCTTGCCTTCTTGCCTGTTTCATACAGAATCTCCACGCTCTCTAACCGGGAGAATATTCATGTTGCCTGCACTATTTCATCCGCGTAGCGCCGGCGCCTGCCGTCCCTGTCAGTTGCCAGCGCAAGGACCCAGCCAAGAAAAAGAAATTTGTTTGGAACTACTTGTTCCGTTTCATTTGTTTTTAGACTGCGCAACTTCCAGGAAGCAGCTTTCCTCCAACTCCATCCTTGAATGTGCAATCAGCTGTCGTCCGTGATGGTCGTCACATAAAAATCGGAGCAA
>DATCAX010000157.1:0-2948 GCA_036512375.1 Candidatus Angelobacter sp.
GAAAGCAGATTTTGTGCGCTCCGGCAAGCCCCTGGACGATAAATATCTGAAAGAGGTCATCGCGAAGTTTCCGCAATCGACGCAGGCGGAGCTGGCGGAATTTGATTTGCTGGAAAGCAAGTTATGCCCGGAATGGCGCGGGCAGACCGAGTGTCCAACAAAAGAGTCGACATTGTATGAGCAGTATGCGCATGAGCATCCGCAATCGCCCAAGGCAGCGGAAGCATTGTATGACGCTGCGTGGCGGCAGGCCGCGCTTACGGATATCTATCGCATTGACAACGATCGCAACAAGAGCGAGGCGGCGCGCAAGAAAGCCACTGCGCTGGCGCAGGAAATCCAGAGCCAGCATGCCGACAGCGACTGGAAGGCGCGGGCGCAGGACCTGAGCTACAAGCTGGAAAAGAAGATTTCCATTTACAGCGCGGCAGTGGACGCAGGAGACACGAAATGAAGCTGAGAACAAGCGCGCTTCTGCTGGCCATTTCTTTTTTCTCCGCGGTCATGACCGCACAACAGCAAAAGGAACAAGGGACCATCATTGACGCGGTACAGATGTATGTCTCGCCGGATTTGACTTCGCAAAAACTGGCGCTAGCCACGCGCGGACGGGACGTTCCGCTGGTGATGGAACGCACCATGATCGGCGACCAATCCTGGGCGCACGTTCTGATTGTGGTGGATGTTGACCGCGATCGCGAGACCGACCGCCAGATCACGGGCTGGGTCCCCAGCAAAATCGTAATCAGCACTTCCACTCCTAATGGCGACCGGATTATCTTTGGCGAAGCCGTGGACTCAGAAAACCAGGCTGAGTTGCGCGGCGGCCGCAAGCATGCCGCGGAAGACGCCATGCGGCTTTACTATCGGATCTACGATTACTGGCCCAACTCACCGCTGGCTGGTGAAGCGCTATGGCGCGCCGCCGATGTCCGCTGGCAACTGGAGAAAGCGAACGTGAGCATGCGCCCTTCATCGCATGAGATGAGCCCTGACCTGCGCAATCCCCTTGACGATGAAAACATGAAGCTGGTGATGAAGAAATTCCCTCACACCAAGTGGTCAGACCTGGCCGCGTACGACTTGATCGACAATAAACTCTGCGGCTCATGGAAGGGCGAGACCCACTGTCCGGAAAAAGAATCTGAGCTGTACGAAAAATATGCGCGCGAGCATCCGCAGTCGCCCAAAGTGGCGGAAGCTCTTTTCAATGCCGCGTGGCGACAGGGCGCGCTGATCCAACTGTACGGCGCAGGACACGACAAGGAACGAGACAAGGCGCGCAAGAAAGCCATGGAACTGGCGCAGGAAGCCGCCGCTAAATCTCCGGCAGGCGACCCCAAGCTGAGTGACTGGAAACCGCGCGCCATGGAACTGATGTACGCGCTGCAACAAGGCATTCCCACATACGACGCGCAAACTGATCGCAAATAATCCGGAGGAGTTTTGCACGACTATCTGCTCTCTGTACTGTTAGGCATTGTTGAAGGTCTTACGGAATTTTTACCGGTCAGTTCCACGGCCCACCTGCGTATCTCTGAAGCGCTGCTCCATATCCACCTGGACGATCCGTTCTGGAAGATGTATTCCATTGTGATCCAGCTGGGCGCGATTCTCTGCCTGCCCATTTATTTTCGCGCGCGCATCGCCCGCTTCTTCTCCACGTTCCCGCGCGGTGAGCGCCAGGACCGAACCTGGCTCACGCATCCGCTCTCACTGGTGATGATCGCGTTTGTCTGCACGGCCATCCCATCGCTGCTGCTGACCAAAGTGATCGGCAAGCATCTGGAAAGCCTGACCGTGATGGGCGTTTCGCTGCTCGTCGGTGGCGTGATCATGTGGATCGTCGACGCTTACTTCGGCTCGCCTCGCTCCGTCGGCCGCCACATGACGGAACGCATGGAAGACGTCTCACTGATTCAGGCCATCTGGATCGGAATCTGCCAGGTGGCGTCAGCGGTGTTTCCCGGCACATCGCGCTCCATGTCGACGATCGCCGCCGGACAGGTGGCCGGCATGTCTCGCACCGCCGCGCTGGAGTTTTCTTTCTTCCTCTCCATGCCCACCATGATCGCCGCCACCGGCTATGACCTGCTCAAGACTTTTCATCCCAAACACGGCGCAGAAGCTCTGGGCCGCATGCCCGCCGACGGCCATGAGTGGACCGTGCTGCTCATCGGCTTCGTGATTTCATTCGTCGTGGCTCTGGCCGTGGTGGCGTGGTTCATGAACTGGGTGCGCCAGCGGGGATTTGCGCCGTTCGCGATTTACCGGATCATTGTTGGCATCGCGGTGCTGGTGTGGGTGATGAGGGGTTAGTAGAGACGGGTTGTGAGTGGGGCTCTGAGTTCTCCTATAATCACAAGAACCTAACGTCAAGAGGTAACCAATTGTGGCAAAACCAGATGATGATACCGTTCTAACAATACTTACGATTCTCGACTTTCTAGGGAAGCAGGAAACCCCCGAGCAAGTCCGACGCATTTATAAAAAATGGGAGAGAGTCTTGAAGGAGCGTCCAGCATAACGACTGAAAGAATGAATCTCCGATTTCAAATTGGGACAGTACCCAGCTTTGCGAAAACCACACGGTGGTATGCTCACCACCTATGGTTCTGAAAGACGTTATTGCCCCGGACGGTCGCATATTCTTGAAATCAGAGTGGGGACCCCTGTCAGATCACTGGCCAGCTTTGTCCTTCTCTAAGAGGTCAGTCGGTGATCGCCTGCGCCGAGATTTCAATCCCGAACGAGACGTGATCTTGTATGTCGGCACCGGTAATCCCGACTCTACTGGTGATCCGAGGCATCGTCGACGCCTGCTTTCAGCCATCAAGGCTGAGCCGAACACAATCCATGCGACTAGGCTGTTGGTTCCCCATGAGAGCTGGCAGGAGGCTCAGCGTGATCACAGTGGGCGATGGGAACACTCCCTGACGATCCGATAT
>DATCAX010000158.1:0-3702 GCA_036512375.1 Candidatus Angelobacter sp.
CGAGCACTTACGCCCGAACACAGAGAACCCGAACGCCATCCTGATTCTGCAACAACGCAGAGAAGATCCAACAAAAGCCAGAGGGACACTGTTAACCACTGGGCTCGCACAATACAAGTGGATGCCTTTGAACTTTTACGACACGCGTGAAGGCGAGCGCCGCGAAAATGCCGTAACTGGAACCACCTGCTCGGTGGGCGGTATCCTGACGTCGACTGAAGTAGACGTGGGCAATCTTCGGAAGTGGCTGCTCGGGACGATCGGAGCTACGGGCAAAAACGTGGAATCCGTCAGCCAGAATGGCTACATCCTGTATTACGCTGACCATCGCGGTATGCTCGCTGATCCTAATCCCGCCGCCACGATCCAGGTAAAACACGGTGACTTTGGATATGAGGATTTCATTAATCCGAATAGCGTCTCTGGCACTTCCAATGGCTTGCTCGATGCTGGGGAAGACGTTAACGGAGACGGTTTGCTTCAAACCTATGGCGCCACCAATCTTGGCAATGCCTTCGCAGTGCCAAACGGCGATCCAACCGCATCTCTGGACTGTTCCACGGTTGGGCGAATGAATCGCGTTAGCGGCGCTCGCCACGCGATCGTCGTTGAGAACGGAACTTTAGGGAATTTGCCAATCAACTTTGCCACCGGGGGCGGCGGGTTTACTGTTGCGAGCGAAGAGCCAGCTTACATTCTGGGAAACTACAATGCGAGCGATGCCGCTGGTTTCGGCGATCCACACGCTTCATCAGCGGTGATCGCAGATACCGTTACTCTTCTTTCGAAGAATTGGAACAACGAGCAGAGCATGTTCAACCCGCGTTCAGCTGCGGGCGCCGCAACTTGTCCAGCAACTGCGTCTCTGGCCAGCGCTGCCGGCAACGGCACCGGCAGGCAGGCTTGCACAACCTCGTATCGGGTCGCGATCGCCTCCGGCAAAAGCGTCCCATTTGCCCATCCTAATGGCACCGGCAATGATTTTGGGACCGACGGCGGCGTTCACAACTTTCTTCGTTACTTAGAGGAATGGGGCGGCCAGACCTCGAACTACCAGGGTTCGCTGGTCAGCCTGTATTTCGCGCAATACGGCGTGGGCGCATTTAAATGCTGCAATATGGTCTACAACCCGCCCGGCCGCAACTATGCCTTTGATACGGATTTCTCGGACCCCAGCAAGATGCCTCCGGGAACGCCGCGCTTCATTGATGTCGTCAACGTTGATATGGTCCAGGACCTGAAGCCGCGATAACGCAGATGTTACTTCAGTCCGGCTGTGAAATGTGTGTGACCGTAAGTGCCGGTCATTGTGATCGGCACTTCAGCGCCGGCGCCTTTTTCCTTTTTCTTGTAAAAAGGATCAAGCACTTTCAGGAAGACGGATTTCGCGCCGGTGGAGGCCTGTGAGACGGTAGCCAGCATGCGCATTTTACCCCGCAGATTCACACGCTTGTTGAGAAGACTATAAGTACCTTTCATATCAGCCTGCGCGCCGGGGACAGCAAAAGAGATAGGCGAGAATGCCGCCACACCGTTTTTCATCAGCACCTGCCCCTTTAGGTTGGTGAGAACGCGCTCAAAGCCCTTGGTATCATCGTCCTGGTCATAGTCCTTTCCTTTATCCTTTTTCCCTTCAGCGCGTTCACTGAGTTGGTCAATGCTGCTTTGTGTATTGAGCGAGGTGAAGCGCGCTCGGGCGATATCAAAATTGCCTGTGAGCTGCGCGCGCTCCTTGAAGGGCCGATGCTCCGGTGGCAACACGATCTGCGTCTGAAAAATGACCGGTCCCAGCACAGGTGAGGCTTTGGCGTCCGAGAAGAGAAGAAGCAGGTCCTGGATTTCACCCTGACCGCGCGTCACGTTAAGAACTACAGTCTTGGGCATGCCGGAGACGCTGGCATTCGCGACTAAATTGGTATTGCCAATCCGAGCCTGCAGTGAGGGTAGAACCAGGTCGCCGGTTTTCATGTCAAGAGCGCCACGAAATTGCGTGCTTAGGTGGAAAGGGTGGCCACTCTCTTTCACTTCAAAGTTCGGCGTCTCCGTGGCGCCAGCGACGTTCAATTTTTCCAGATTACCCGAGAATTCACCACGGGAAGAAATCACTCCGCCCAGACTTTTGAAAACACCAAGGTCCGCTCGATCTAAAGCATACGTGCCTGAGATTGCCGTGCTGCGTACCGTCCCTTTGTCATCCTTCCATGGACCGAACTCGCCCTTAGACTGAACTTCCCCGGGGAGAACCGGAAGACGAAGTGAAACCTGGAACGGAATCTTGTTGCGACCGCCAATGTTTTGGAAAGCCACATGATGAATCTGGAATATAAGCTTTTTCTCACCGCTGTGGCCAGAGGCCAGCTCAAGGAGAGCGTTGTCGGCACTAAGCTCTTCTATCAGGGTCTGGTCGCGTTCCGAACCAGCTTCTGTATGCAGGCTTGTGCCGCCAGCCGGCACCTGAATCCGCAGACCGTCCGCGATGACCCTCCTGATTCTTCCCGGCTTGCTCAACAGGCCGGTAATGGTGCTTTCAATCGTAAGCGTGCGAATGGTAATGATGGGATCGGGCTGTTTGTTTCCCGCTACTGCAGTTTTCGGGCGAAACACCACCTCTTCCGCAATGCATCCGGGATAAGGAAAATAGGTGCTGCGGAAACCACGCATCTCCACGCGGGCGGAAGATGCATGCTCCAGTCGCCTGATCATGGCTTCCCTGGTAAAGGGCCACTTCGCTGCCAGAAGTCCGAACAAAAAAACAGCGCAGACAGCGGCGGCCAACAATACCCAGAGGAGCTTTTTGGCGGATCTTTTTGTGGCGACACTTTTTGTGGCGACACTTTCTTCGCGAATTGCAACTTCTGTCGGCATGGTTCAATAGAATTGGATGCCGGATATCAAAGCCTCTCAACCAGTGACTCTCTTTTTACGAGGCAACAGCTCTGCTCCGGAAGTGCACGGTTTGCTTGATGCTGTTTTTCTTCGTCAGAAGATCACAAGGAAGGAAAAGACGACACGTTCGGGCTTTCGACTACTGGACCGGCTACACGCGCCACTGGAGGCGAGGGGAATGAATCAATCGCACTCTTTAGCCCTTTTTGAAAGTGCAAATTTGCGCGATTTGGTTGCAGTCGCCGAATTCAGTTCCCGACAAACAGGAATTGAAAATCGGGAACAGGCACTCAGCTCGACGCCTCTCTGCTGCTACGCCACCTGGACGGACAATTTAGGGCACCACAACTATACTTTGTGGGTTTTCACTGATTGGCTGCGCAGTCTGCGAAACCCTGGTCAAAGCTCCGCTTGTGGGATCAATGCTAAAGCTTGAGAGTTTGCCGGCTTCTGTTATATAGGCGAACTTACCAGATCCGTCCACCGTGACCGTCAAAGCATTGTCGCTGACGACCGCACCGGCGATGGGAGTGAGTGTGTTCGCCGTCGAGTCAAAAGTAAATCCCTTGATGAAATTTGCACCGCTCGGTTGGAAAGCAATGTACAGATGTTTCCCGTCCGGAGTAAGAGCAAAACCGCTTCCGCCCTGGTCCGTGGTAAAGGGAGAGCCGATGACCGGGGTCAGCGTTCCTGTAAATCCAATGTTGAATATTGCGATATTGCCCTGGTTAAGAACAAATAGAAACTTATTGTCCAGGCTGACAGCAAGCTGCCCGCCGACTCCAATCGCCGATCCGCCGGTGAGAACAGGTGGGC
>DATCAX010000159.1:0-2975 GCA_036512375.1 Candidatus Angelobacter sp.
TGGCTGTACAATATGCGCCGCAAATCGTGGGTGACCCACTGGCTGACGCTGGTTGTAAGATATTTTTCGGTGTAAGAACTAAGAGCCCCCACTATGGCAATCGCCGCGACCGCGGCCACCGCAAAATTCAGAATGGCGATCTGGTTGTCCCCGAATAGAGCTATAACCGGGCGGCCGATCCAGTTCGGCAAGCGCTTATGCTGTAGGAGGTTGTCCACCACAATCTTTACCGGCCAAGGTTCAAGAACATCGGTCAGGGTCTCTCCAAGAACAGCGATAAGCGCCAACGTGAGAGCCGTCCAGTGGGGACGAAGAAGATCGACGATCTTCAACTTCGTGGAGAAGTTGAGTTTCTGTTTAGGCTCAGAACCTGTCGTGGGTTGAGCAGTATTCTCGGGCATCTATGCGCTATACGCCAGTTGAACATCTCCGGGGGTGAGAAGGGTCAAGCTCTGACCATGATACTTTGAGCGTGCAAAACTTTGAAGGGTCTTACCCCTGATTGTTGCTAAATTAAGACCTTAGAAACGGGCGGATGCTAACCACTAACTAGCGCAGTAGGAGCCCCGCTCGCGAGCCCCTAACCTCATGAAAATACGCACTCAAGTCGGAATTGTAGGAGCCGGGCCCGCTGGCCTCATGCTCTCTCACCTGCTGCATCTTAACGGCATCGAGTCGGTGGTTTTGGAGGCCTCCACCCGCAAACGCATCGAAGAGCGCATCCGAGCGGGCGTTTTGGAACAGGGCACTGCCGATTTGCTGGTGGAGACCGGTGTTGGTGAACGGTTGCAACGCCAAGGGCTTTTCCATGGAGGAATTGAGCTTAGATTTGGGGGTGCTGGGCATCGCATCGACTTTCGCGAACTTACCGGCGGTAAGGGTGTGGTCATCTATGCCCAACATGAAGTCATCAGGGATCTGGTGACGGCGCGCTTATCTGTTGGAGGGCAAATCATATTCGAGGCCGTCGATGTGCGGCTCCAAGATCTCGACGGACCAATGCCTTGTATCAACTTTGAGAATGACGGATCAGCTCATGAATTGACGTGCGACTTTATTGCCGGCTGTGATGGCTTTCACGGCGTCTGCCGGCCGTCCATTCCCGAAGGCGTGATTGCGACGTATGAACAAATTTATCCGTTCGGCTGGCTGGGAATTCTTGCGCAAGCTGCTCCGTCTTCCGAGGAATTAATTTACGCTTACCACGAACGAGGCTTCGCGCTGCACAGCATGCGCTCTCCGGAAATCAGCCGGCTGTATCTGCAGTGCTCTCCGGATGAAGATTTAAGCGAGTGGCCAGATGAGCGAATCTGGTCCGAACTGCAACGGCGCTTCGAATTATCAAAACACTGGAGACTGACCGAAGGACCCATCCTGCAAAAAAGTGTGACAGGAATGCGTAGCTTCGTGGCTGAACCCATGCAATTCGGCAGGTTATTTTTGGCAGGAGATTCCGCGCACATCGTTCCGCCCACCGGAGCCAAGGGGCTGAATCTTGCCATAGCGGATGTTCGAGTGCTCGTAAGAGCTCTTACCGAATTTTATAAATCCGGACAAATGGAATCACTCAGGCGATATTCAGAAATCTGTTTGCGCCGGGTTTGGAAGGTCCAGCGGTTCTCCTGGTGGATGACGTCCATGCTCCATCGGCATGCGTCAACAAATCCATTCGACGAACGTCGTCAGCTTGCGGAGTTGGACTACGTCACGAGTTCGCGAGCTGCAGCGCAAACACTCGCGGAAAACTACGTAGGTCTGCCCATGGAAGAGGCGTAACGCAGTGGATAATCCCGCGGTGTATCATGCCTGTGCCGCAAGAAGTACAATCACCTACCCGCATGCGTCAGTGGCGGCTGGCAGAAAAAAACTAACAAGGCTTTTACGCGATGGAAAACGATAAATTATTAAGAAAACATCTGATCAAGTTGCTCGAAGGCGGCGATGCCCATGCAACATTCGATGACGCGGTGGCCGGTCTGCCCGCCGCCCTTCAAGGTAAAACGGCCAAAGGAGCCGAGCATTCTCCCTGGCAACTGCTCGAGCACCTGCGCATCGCTCAATGGGACATTCTGGAATTTGCCATCAATCCGAAACATAAATCGCCCAAATGGCCGGAAGGGTATTGGCCAAAAATTGCCGAGCCGCCGGACCAGAAGGCCTGGCAAAAAAGTGTTCAGGCATTTCGCAGCGACATGAAACGATTCACTAAACTTTTGGCGGATGGTTCAACGGACTTGTTCGCCAAGATTCCTCATGGCGACGAACAAACTGTTTTGCGCCAAGCTTTACTGGCAGCAGACCATAACGCTTACCATCTCGGCCAACTCGTGCTGGTTCGACGCCTGCTCGGCGCCTGGAAGTAGAATCATCACTACTTTTCTTCTCTGACCTTCGTTAAGGAACATTCTTGGATCAGGTCCGCGAACTCCTCGCAAAATTTAATTCCAGATTCCATTCTACGGCCAAGGTGTACCGCGCTCCCGGCCGTGTAAACCTGATCGGAGAGCACACTGACTACAATGAAGGATTCGTGCTTCCCGCCGCGATTGGATTCTCGTGCTGGGTTGCCATTGCTCCTCGCAGCGACCGAAAGCTCACTCTGTATTCTGAAAATTTTAATGAGTCTGTGGAAGCCGACCTCGACAACCTCAAAGTTCACGCAACAGGAAAATGGGCGGACTATCCGCTCGGAGTTGCATGGGCTTTGGAGCAAGCGGGCTACCGTCTATGCGGCGCCAACCTATATATTTTGGGCCAAGTGCCCCTTGGCGCTGGCCTGAGTTCCTCTGCGGCGCTGGAAGTGTCTGCTGGCTTTGCGCTGATGCATTTGGCGAAGCACTCCATTCCTCTAAATGAATTGGCTCTGCTATGCCAGCGTGCCGAAAACGAATTTGTTGGAGCGCGTTGCGGAATCATGGACCAGTTCGTTTCGTGCCACGGCCGAGCAGGCAGCGCCATGCTTCTCGATTGCCGGT
>DATCAX010000160.1:0-5944 GCA_036512375.1 Candidatus Angelobacter sp.
CGCGTTTACAAAATTCCTGACCAGATGGACTTCATCTCCGCCGCCGGCTTTTCCGTGACTTACGGCACATCGCACGGGGCTTTTGACTGGCGCGCGCACCTCAAGCCCGGCGAATGGCTGCTGGTCTTCGGCGCTGCCGGAGGCGTGGGGCTCACGGCCGTCGAGATCGGCAAAGCTATGGGCGCAACCGTTATTGCCTGCGCTAACGGCCCGGAAAAGCTGGCTATCGCCAAAGAGCACGGCGCGGACCATCTCATCGACTATTCGCGCGAAGACATCCGCGAGCGGGTGAAGGCGCTTACCGGCGGCCGCGGCGTAGACGTCGTCTATGATCCAGTCGGCGGCGACGCCTTTGACGCCGGCCTGCGCTGCATCGCCTGGGCCGGGCGCGTCATTATTATTGGCTTCGCCTCCGGACGCATTCCCCAGGCCCCGGCCAATATCCTGCTGGTCAAAAACATTGACGTCATCGGCTTTTACTGGGGCTCCTACCAGGTGCGCCAGCCCCAGCTCCTGCGCGACTCATACGCCAAACTGCTGCGCTGGGTTGAAGAAGGCAAACTCAAGCCGCACGTTTCGCAACATTTTGACCTCAAGGACGTCGCGCCGGCCATGGAACTGCTGCGCCAGCGCAAGTCCACGGGCAAAGTGGTTCTGACGACGGGGCGGTAGTTTGGGATATTGGCTTGGTTTTGGGTTTTCAATTCCCGATTACCAATCTACCCAGCCCCTCCCCCTATACCTCGACTAGGATTCTAAAAGCCTTACACAATTCACTCCCAGAGATACCCGTGCAGCACAGCCGCCCCCGGCGGTGGTCTTCTTCCGATCAGTGTCATCCGTGTCGATCAGTGGTAAGGTTTTTGCTCTTCCCGGTGTCGGCGATTCCGGCAATAGCCGCGGTCTGTACCCTTTGAGTACCCCTCCCCCCTCCCTGGGTCATCCCAGATTGGCGTGGACTTGAGAGGTAGTCATCCCAAGCCATCCCAGATTGGCGTAGGTTTCAGCGTTTATGCCTCGATTGGCGTAGGGTTAAAGCATTTTGGCGACCCTCTGCCTGTACTTTCAGCCGGCCCCGCCCCTCCCCCTATGTCGACCCAAGATGACCCAAGACGACCCAAGGTTTTCGGGTTTTTCCGGCTAAAGGCTAGCGACTAAGAGCTAATAGCTCGTTTTGTCAAAGACCAACCCTCCAGACACACATCCGCCTGAAGGGCAGCGTGGTACTTTACCATTTGTTCGCTTTAATGTCAAGCAGAAACTGCTTCCATTTCGCCAAAACCGGCCCCCACGGGGTGGAGCATTCAGGCCTGCTCTAAGGCTCCGAGTGGGGCGCGGATCTATCGCCAGGTGCGTATGGCCAAAGGATGATTTGAACTGTGTCCGCCTCTGGAGATTGTGCAATCGGACTCTTTCATGTGCACAATCGAACAGTCAGTTCATCGTCGGAAGAACATACTGCTTCATAGACAGGTCTATAGGGGCAAGCTCTGACACCGGTAAAGGGGTGTCGCCATCCAAAGTCCACAGCATCTCGGCAAACGCGTGATCCGGTTCATCGTCACGTCAAACTTCAAATAAATGCGTGCAATCGAATCGATGCGCCATCATACGGGCGCGCGACAGGAGTTCATAGTGGGCACACAGACCATCCCGAACGCAACATCGACAGAAGCTGAAAATGGAACGGCTGCGAGTAGCGTTGGGAACACCACATCCAAAGAACTGCTTGCGACCGGAATAGCCGGTCTCGACAATGTTCTCGGCGGCGGCCTCGCCCGCAATCATCTCTATCTCATCGAAGGTGATCCGGGCACGGGTAAGACTACAATCGCGCTGCAATTCCTGCTGGAAGGCGCTCGTCTCGGACAAAAAAGCCTCTATGTCACGCTTAACGAATCGAGGGCTGAACTGTTGGAAATCGTGGAGTCGCATGGCTGGTCGCTTGGAGCCATCGACGTATTAGAGATGAGTCCGGACGAGAAAGATCTTAAGCCCGAGGCCCAGTACACCGTATTCAATCCCTCTGACCTTCAGCTTGCGGACACCACGGCGGCAGTGCTGGCCGAAGTGGAGAGACTTCAGCCGACACGGTTAGTGTTTGATTCTCTATCTGAGTTGCGCATGCTGGCTCGTGATTCCCTGCGGTATCGCCGGCAGATTCTGGGCCTGAAGCGATACTTCTCCGGGCGTGACTGCACAGTGCTTTTGCTGGATGATCGCACCGGAGGGCACGATCAGCAACTGCAAAGCATTGCTCACGGCGTGATCTTGATGGAGAGCGTGGCGCGGGAGTACGGAATCAAAAGGCGGCGATTAGAAGTAAGGAAACTACGTGGAGCGCAGTTCCGCGAAGGCTTCCATGACTACACCATCAAGCGGGGTGGCTTGGAAGTCTATCCGCGCCTGATTGCCTCAGAGCACCATTTAGATCTTCCCCCGACGCAGCTGAGCAGCGGTATTGAGGAACTGGACACCTTGCTGGGCGGAGGCCTCGATAGCGGAACCAGCACGCTGCTGCTGGGCCCCGCCGGTTGCGGAAAATCCACCATTGCTGTTCGTTACGCTGTGTCCCTCGCCGAGCGGGGCGGTTGCTCCGCGCTTTTCGCCTTCGATGAAACTTTGGCGACGCTGGCGACCAGGGCGAGAGGACTGGGACTGGACATCAAACAACACGTTGAATCCGGAAAACTTTTGCTTCGACAGGTCGATGCCGCTGAACTCTCGCCCGGACAATTTATACATGAAATCAGGGAATTGATTGAGAAGCAGGAAGTCAAGCTGGTGATTATCGACAGCCTGAATGGCTTTCTCAACGCGATGCCTGGGGAAAAGTTTCTCGCCATGCAACTTCATGAATTGCTGGGCTACCTGTCGCAAAAGGGCATCACGACGGTGATGACTCTTGCCCAGCACGGTTTTGTTGGAACGAATGTCGATACCCCGGTGGACGTAAGCTACCTGGCGGATACGGTCCTGTTGTTTCGATACTTTGAGGCCGCAGGCGAGATCAAGAAGGCGCTTTCCGTGATTAAGAAACGCAGCGGAGAACATGAAAGCACCATCCGTGAGTTGGTGATGAAGAAGGGCACTATCCGGGTCGGCGACGTATTGGTGGAATTCGACGGCGTGTTAACCGGTAGTCCTAAATATCGCGGCAAGCTGGCGGGCCTCGGGAGGCATAAAACGCATGCTAGACCTATCACGACCTAATCCGGAACACGATCTGCGTGTCCTGGTGGTTGCTCCTACAGGGCGAGACAGCCTGCTCATATGCAATCTTCTTTCCAGCAATGGCATTCAGTGCGAAAACTCTCCAACGACGGAAATGGCGCGAATTGGCATGACGATGGGAGCAGGAGCTGTGATATTGACGGACGAAATCCTCACCCTGCCGGAGATCGCCGAGTGGACGGCACAGATAGCCAAGCAACCTTCCTGGTCAGATTTTCCGCTGATCATTCTTACAATCGCGGGGCAAGTCGACCATGAGAGTCAAAGGAAGTTGCTCCTTCGCCAGCCTCTAGGCAATCTGGTATTGCTCGAGCGCCCGGTGCGGCCCGAGACGCTGGTCAGTACCGTGCAGGCGGCGTTGCGCAGCCGGCGTCGGCAATACCAGATCAGAGACCATCTGGCCGAGCGCTGCAAAGCGGAAGAAGCATTACGTAAATCGGAAAAACTGGCGGTAGCGGGTCGTCTGGCCGCGAGCATGGCACATGAAATCAATAATCCGCTGGAGTCGGTCGTCAATTTGCTCTATCTCATCAGTAAATGTTCTTTCCCGGAAGAGTCGTTCAAGTACACACAGATGGCCATGAGCGAGTTGGCGCGAGTATCTGAAATTGTCACCCAGACCTTAAAATTTCATCGGCAGCAGAGCAAGCCGGGCATGGTGCAGATAACCGAAATCGTGGAATCAGCTCTTGCCCTTTATCAGGGAAGACTGATCTCCGCCCGAATTGTGATTGAAAAGGACTTCCGGGAATGCCAGCCAATTTTTGCGATGGCAGGCGAACTGCGCCAGATGATTGTAAATCTGGTGGGAAATGCCGTGGATGCCATGGCGATCTCCGGTGGTACGCTGAAGGTCCGCATTACCAACACGCGAGAACGCAGCAATGGCACGCGTCCTGGTATTCGTTTGACGATCTCCGATACCGGGTCCGGGATTCATCCTGAAATCAAGATGAAACTCTTCGAACCCTTTATCAGCACAAAAGGTGATACTGGCACTGGGCTGGGACTTTGGGTAAGTTACGGCATCGTCCAAAAACACGGCGGGACGATCCAGGTAAAAAGTAGCGTAATACCTCGAGCAACCGGAACGGTATTCTCGGTCTTTCTCCCCTTGCAGCCCCAATTTGGCGTTATTCCTGCGCCACCAGATAATCTGCTGATCACGACCGTGTTACGATCCACACAGCAGTGCGCCTGACTCCAAAGCGCCAGAGAAACTGCGGTGGTCATTGGAATGCAATGGCTCTGTCCCACGGCGATGTGCTCAGCGCGCTCCAATTCGTTGCGCGGGCCTATGGCGTTAAGGAAGAAAGTCTTTTCCTTGCTTACCTGGCCTTTCGCTTCGCTCAGTCAGGGATTAATCCCTGACCTGCCATTCCCTAAGTGCGCCTCGGAAACGTACCGGGCTACTATCAACCGTCCCGCTCCACGAGACTGTTTTCCCTCCCACTCTTCGTAAAGAACTGCAAGTCTTCAAAATTTAACAAGCCCGTAACATAACTGCGTTCACCGACTGCTATGGTTTCGCCGAGGCCCCGGGAGGGCCACATCATCGTGAAAAGATTTTTCATGTTGGCCGCGCTGGTTGTTGCCGCGGTGTCCATGCAGGCACAAGGGCCATTCGTTGGCAAGGTTGCGGCCGATGACGACGGCGGCTCTGGTTCTGACCGTTTTGAATTCAAGTCCGGCACGCTGGTGCTGAGCCGCAGCGTTTATGCGGGAACAGCGTCATCGGTTACCGTAGGACAGGCTTTGCCTCCGGGCTGCGTTGCCCACACCGTCTCGGTTCCGCTGCTTGCCGGCGGCACAGCATCAGTAAAGGTTAAATGTGCAACGGCAGTTGCTGACGGAACATATCCTACGATCTTCGCAAATGACGTCCCTGACGGCAGCTTTGGCATAACCTCACCAATCTTTCTCGACAACCTGAAGAACAATGGCGAGCGGCTTGGTACTCTAGCGATTCCCAGCGACCTTATTGTGACCAGCTTCAGTTCAAAATCAGAGTTGGCCCTGAACCGTTCGTCGGACGGGAAGTCGATCGTCTTCATGGCCTACCATGGGGGCCCGGGATTCATCACTGCGCCGAACCAGCTGGATGTCTCGAATTCCAACACGCCAGGCGTGATCGATCCTACCAATCCGGTAAGCTCGCAATACTTCCGCGCCGTGGCGGAAGTGGACGCAAACGGCCACGTTCAAATCACTGATGGAAATGCTTACAGCGGCAACAACGGCCGCGCGGCTTTCAAAGCGAATGGCTTGTACTTTTTGACGGGCAACGACAATAACGGTGGGCTTTCATCGAGCCAGCTTTTAGGCTCGCAGATTGGGATCAACCTGATCACTTCCACCGGCGCTGAACTGTTGGTTCCGGGGCAGACGCCGCCTGTGCCGCCCGCCATTAATAAGATTGGCGAAGTTGCCATTACTCAGGCCGGCTACGCCGCGCCCGACAAAGCCGGCAAAGACAACAATTTTCGCGGACTCACGATTTTCAACAACACCATGTTTGTGACCAAAGGGAGCGGTGGAAACGGTATCAACACGGTGTATCAGGTTGGCCAGTCGGGAGTGCTGCCTGCAGGATCAACGGCGCAACTTGCGGTTGAGCCAATCACGATTCTGCCGGGCTTTCCCACATCACTTGCCAGCGGCGTAGATCAGCAAGGTAATCCGGCGCCAATAGCGTTTCCGTTTGGGATCT
>DATCAX010000161.1:0-8758 GCA_036512375.1 Candidatus Angelobacter sp.
GGCGTCGGCAGCAACGTCACAGTCAGTAGGTTTAGGAGCAACGGCAAAATCGGCGGGAACCGCTTGTTGGTTGGCCGTGGCGGCTACCAGTTGGTCCCATCCTTCATCATTTCCATGGTATCTATGGTAGGTCTGCTTGCCCCAGGTGTTGACGGCATTGGCGGCACTGGCATTATTCTGCGCCTTGGCCAGGTTGACGGCCTTGCCGATGTACCAGAACCCCTTGATATCCTGCGGATTGGACTGCAGCAACGAGAAGCCGACCTGATAGGTGTCTTCCATGTTGGTAGGGTCATTTTTCAGGGCGTTCTGGTAATGGGTGAGAGCTCCCGGGAAATCTTTGTTTTGCAGCGAACACAAACCAGACGTCTCTTCAAAAATGCCCATCATCTGCGTCTTTTGCTTCTGATAGTCGGCATCAGTAACGCCTTCGGGCTTTTGCCACGTAGGCAGCGCCGTGGCGCCTTTCTGGGCAAAACCGCATGCTTCGGTCAGCTTGGCCGTATCGTTCTTGGTTTGCGCCTGCACCCGGTCGATATAGGTCACAATCGCCAAAGCGCGAACGTCATGGGGATCAAGCTGCAGAATTTTCTTGGCTTCCTCTTCCACTTTCGGCTGATTGTTGGCCGATTGATATGCACCCATGGCCTGCTGCAGAGCGTCCAGCTTAACTATGCTGTTGGGATATTGGGCGACGAACGCTTCCATAGCCGCGCCTTTGGCCGTGGGGTCCGTTGTATTTAAGGCGGTGATATAGGCGTTGTATTCCGCCGGATCTTTAATCACCTTTTGGCTGGTGGGGACATTGGCCTGTTGATCAGTCGTCGCAGGTTGTTGGGTGGCCGGCGGTTGCGTCGCCGGTGGCTGTTGCGAAGGTGAACTTCCCTGACCCAAGGCTGCTGTGGTTAGCGCAAGCACAAATGTGACAAGCACTCTTTTCATTGAGTTTTGCTCCTTCAATCCATCTCTGCCAGATTCGTGGCCCGATGCGCCCAAAAAGCCCCTGCCGTTCGGACCGGTCTTTCTATTTAAAAACTTAGAGTCACGGATTATAAAAGACACACCCCATATTTAGGCAAGCTACTGCGTAAAAATGGCAGATTTACTGTTCAGATGCAGAGTTGCTGGCGTTAGTTATCCGATTCCGGGTCATCCTCATAAAATCTGTTCACCTCACGATTTTCACTTCTGTCCGGGTGCAGCCGGTGTGAATTCCGCTTTTTCCATGACGAAAAAGAACGGCTGAAGCTGGTACTTGGTAAGCACACCGATAACGTTGATCATAGTGCCACTTACCGGCAACTTTGCCATCGGTTTTTCCATTGCAACCTGCAGATCGATTTGGTTCGCCTGCTGGTTTTCGTCCGTGACGGCCACGTTTATGCTGTTTCGTGAAGAGGAGATGACCTTCACGAGTATTTGCATTTTCACCTGGCCATTTTTTTGCTTCTCCTGGATCGCCGCCCAGACTTTGTTGGCAGCTTCGATGTTGCAGGGCGCCGCATCGCGTTGCTCGAGGATAAATTCCCAGTCACTGAAAGAGAGATCCGCTGGATTGTTTTCCTGCACCGCCTGGCATGCGGTCTCGCCCGGTGTCGGCCTTTTCTTGATGCTTGACGCAAAACTGGCAGGCGGAGCGCCTTGCGCCGCAGTGGCAGCCAGCATCTGGTCCCAGCCATCGTCACTGCCATGATAGTTTTTGTACTTGGCCTTGCAGTAGGCCGTGATGCTTTGAGCAGCGGACTCAGTTTTCGCCGCCTGCGCTATAGCAATCGATTTGCCACAATACCAGAAACCCATCGGGTCAATGGGCTTCACCTCAAGGTCGGCAATCGCGAGCTGATAGGTGTTCTGGATGTCACTGGGATCGAGTTGGAAGGCTTTAGTGTAATGGGCGCTCGCAGCGGCGTAATCCTTACTTTGCAGCCCGCAGAAGCCCGCAGCCCCATAAAAGATGGTTGCTATCTGGTTGCGGAGGGTGGCGAAATCCGCATCGGAGAGCCCCTCTGGCCTGGGCCAGCCCGGCAAAGCCTGGATACCCTTTTGTGAATCTGCGCATACATTCTTTAGCTTGGCTGCGTTTCCCGCGCTGGCTTGCGTTCGAGCAATATAGGTCGCTATGGCCAGCGCACGAATGTTGTTGGCATCCAGTTCCAGGATGCGTCCGGCCGTCTGTTCCACCTTCTGCGCATTTCCCGCTTGCTGGTAGGCGGCCATGGCCTGCTCGAGAGCGTCGATTTTTACCACGCTGTTGGGATACTGATTGGCAAAAGCCTCCATAGCCGCCGCCCTGGCCGCGGGATCGGTCGTATTCAGGGCACTAATGTAGGCGTTGTATTCAGCCGGGTCCTTGATGGTCTTTTGCTCCAGCCAGACTGAGGAAGCAGACCAAACAAAGCCATTTTCGCGGCCGTTTGCGCCTGCTGACAACCCGGCCGTCAAGATCAGTATCTGGCCCCACATAACGAAAAGTTTCTTCATGAACGCTCCCTGTTTAGCACTTTGACGTAAGCTTCACAACGGCGGCGGCGGTTGACACCAGAGCTTGCAAAGGACAGACTTCTGTCAGCTTTGACACCGCATCCTGCATGATCGTTCCCGTCGGATAATAAAATTTAAGTGATGGATTGAGAATACCGCGCCTAGACACAAGGGAAAAGGATAATGAACAACCCCATAAACGGAAAGATAACCCTCGTCACCGGCGGAGGCCGCGGGATTGGCGCCGCTATCGCACTCAAACTGGCGAGCTTGGGCGCAACCACCATTGTTTGCGGACGCACGCTGGCCCGCCTGCAACATACCGCGGGGCAGATCCGCTCGAACGGCGGACAGGGCGAAGCCATGGCATGCGACGTTGCCGACTGGAACTCAGTGGCGGCGCTTGCGGATCGTGTGCAAAAGACTTTTGGCCGGCTTGACGTGCTGGTGAACAATGCGGGGATCGGCACGTTTGATGGTCCGCTGCACACCATGCCGACGGAAAAATGGGACGCTATGTTTAACACCAACCTGCGCGGCGTCTTTTACATGATCCGCGCGTTTGCTCCAATGATGATCTCCGGCGGCGGTGGCGACATCGTGAATATATCGTCGCTTGCCGGCAAGAATGCCCTGCCCAATGGCGCGGCTTACGCTGCTTCCAAGTGGGGGCTGAATGGGCTTACGTATTCGGTCGCCGAAGAGCTGCGCGGGCACAACGTTCGCGTCGCCGCGGTCTGCCCGGGCTCGACATACACGGAGTTCGGCGCACATGAAGGTAAGAATCCGGACAAAATGCTGCTGCCGGAAGATGTGGCGCACGCCGTAGAGATGATCGTGACGCAAAGACCGCAGGCGTTCATCAGCGAGGTGCTGTTAAGGCCGGCGCGGAAACCATGATCACCAGATCGCAGCCTCCTTTTTCCGGGGCGGGTAGAAAGGCCGTGACTGGCGCAGGAATCGCCGCAAATCCAGGGGAACACAGACCTTACAGCACATGAACCCAAATCCTGCATCTAAAGGAACGATGTCAATTCTTGCCCAATATCCTCAAGTTAAGGAACACGCCAGGGCTTTGGCCGCCAAGGCGCGGCCGCTCCTCAATCGACGGATAATTTCGCTGGCGCTCGTGGTCATAGGCGTTGTGCTGATGGGATATGTGGCCGGCGAATACTGGGGAATGTATCGCAGCCAGAAGAATCTTGAAGCTGAATGGCAGCGCCAGGCAGCCACGGTGAGCATTCCAGGAAAGGCTCCAATTTCTCCGGACCAGATGCTTACGCGCCTGCAAATTCCAAAGATCCAGGTGGATGCGATCGTGGTGGAGGGCGCTTCGCGCAGGGAACTTTCCGAAGGCCCTGGACACATGAAGCAAACCGCCCAACCCGGAGAATCGGGAAACGCGGTGATCACTGCTCATCGTGACACGTTTTTCCGCCACATCTATGAACTCAACAAGGGCGACCAGATACAGGTCCGCCGTAGCGGCCGCACTTTTACCTATGAAGTGACCGGAAGAAGAATCGTGATGCCGGAAGACATCAGCGTGATCAAGCCGACGGATAACCCGCAGCTGACGCTAATCACGTGTTATCCCACGTATTACATTGGCCCCGCGCCCAAGCGACTGGTGGTATTTTCCAAACTGGTTGACAGTGATGGGCAGCCGACCAATCAAGCCGCGCAAGCTCACACCAACAATCAGTAGCTCTCTCCTTATTACAATGGCAATGTGAAGTCCTGGGACGTCATCATCGTCGGCGCCGGCATTGTCGGCGTCTCGCTTGCACTGGAGTTGCGCGAGCGCGGTGCCACTGTCCTGGTGCTCGACCGCGCAGAGCCTGGCTCCGAAGCATCGTCGGCGGCAGCAGGCATGCTGGCAGCGGCCGATCCGGAGACGCCGGATGCGTTGCGTGTCCTGGCGAAAGAAAGCGCGCGGATGTTTCCTGCCTTTGTACGGAAGCTGGAAACCGCCGGCAAGATGCAAGCGGATTTTCGCCGCATCGGCACCATCGCTCTTTTACCAGACGCTTCAGCGCCGAGCGAATACCGCAGCCTCTCCGCCGCCGATCTTCACCGTCTGGAACCGTCGGTTCACAGCTGCGGACAATTTGCGTTCTTTGTGCAAGAAGATAGCGTTGACCCGTTCCTGCTCATGCGCGTTGCGCTGGCAGCGGCGCAGAATTCAGGAATCGAAATACGCGAAAATTCAGCAGTGAAGGAAATGCGCCCGAGCAATAGTGCGATTGAAGTCCTGACCCAAGCCGATACCCTGGCCGCCGCCTCGGTTGTCGATTGCCGCGGCACATGGTCAGGAGCGCCCGTGCGGCCGCGCAAGGGCCAGATGCTCTACGTCCAGCCGCAGGCCAGCGTGTTAGAACATGTATTGCGAGCGCCTGATGTTTACATCGTCCCGCGCAGCTCGGGAAAAATTCTGATCGGCGCAACGGTGGAAGATGTCGGCTTTGACAAATCTGTAAATCCATCCGCAATTCACCAGTTACTCGGCGCCGCGGCCAGATATCTGCCGGAACTTGCGTCCGCTCCAATCACCCACAGCTGGGCGGGATTGCGCCCCGGCACGCCAGACGATTTGCCCATCATCGGCTCCTCCAACATGCCGGGCGTCTTTGTCGCCACCGGCCACTTTCGCAACGGCATCCTTCTTGCCCCAATAACGGCTCAAATCATGGCAGATCTTATTGGCGGCCGCCCCTCCGCTCTGGACATCCGCGCCTTCGCGCCATCCCGCTTTCGTAACACCTGGAAGTAAGGCCAAGTACGGAAACCGCGCTCTAACCGCACCTGATCTGTGCAAGAATAGCATTGTGGATCTTGAGTACCTGCTCATACAACTTCTGCTCAAACTGGGCGTAGCAACAGCTGTTGCCAGCGCGCTGGGCCGTTCCCATGAGTTCAAGAAGCTGCTGTTTGCCAGGCGACGATCCCGCGAACGCAACATTCTCTTTGTCCTCTTTACGTGTATTCCCTTTGCCCTGGGTGTGTACTTCCGCTTTCGCGTGAAAAACTTCCAGTGCGCCGATCTGGGGTTTGAAGCGGCTATCCTCGTGGGCGTTTTAGGCGGTCGCGTTGCCGGGACCCTGGGCGGCTCCATTATGGCGATACCGGCATTGCTTCATGGTGAGTGGCTTACGCTGCCGATGAATGCCGGCGCGGGCATGTTAGCAGGATCATTGCGCCATTTCTGCCGCAACGAAGAAGAGATATGGACGTTCTCTCCCTTCGTCGACCTGAGCGTATACCGCTGGGTAAAGCGCAACTTGCGTCATCCCCGTATCGACTGGCAAACCGCATTCTTCCTGATGATCATCGCGTTGCAGGCCGCGCGCCTGGAATTGCAATACGCGGCGCACAAGTGGCTCTGGGTCCTTTCGATCAACACTCCCATTGCCCTGTTGGCGGTATTTGCCGCCACCGTTGCAACCATTGCCATCCCCATCAAGATCTGGAACCTTACGCGCATTGAGATGAAGCTGGAAGAGCAGGAGCGACTTCTGCTGGAAGCCCGCCTGGACGCGCTGCAAAGCCAGATCAATCCGCATTTTTTGTTCAACACGCTCAATTCAGTCTCTTCCCTGGTGCGCTTTGATCCGGACCGCGCGCGCGAACTGATTTTGAAGCTTTCCAAAATCCTGCGCCGGCTGCTGGGCAAGCACGACGAGTTTGTGCAGTTGCGCGATGAAATTGAATTCGTTGATGACTACCTTGATATCGAAGTCGTGCGCTTTGGCCGCGACAAACTACGCGTCTATAAGCACCTTGACCCTGAAACTCTGGACATCGTGATCCCGGCGATCCTGTTGCAGCCGCTGGTGGAAAACTGCATCAAACACGGCCTTGCTCCCAAGGTGGATGGTGGAAGCATTACCATCCGCAGCCGCATTCAGGACGCAAAACTGATGATCCAGGTGGAAGATGACGGCGTGGGCATGAGCGCGCCTCCCGCGGTTGCCGCGGAACAGATGGGCTCGGGTCGAGGGATCGGCATGGTCAACGTGGCGGAGCGATTGCATGTGCTGTTTGGCGACGAAGGCAAGCTCACCGTGCAAAGCCGCGACGGCCACGGAACACTGGTGATGCTGGAAATGCCTGTATTGAATACAGAACTGCCCGCCGCCGGAGCCGCCGCCGCTATTTACGCCGCTCGTTCCAACACGCGTTCATAAAATCTTTCGTATTCGGGAATAATCTTGGTGGAACAAAACCTAGTTTGCGCTTCCCAGCGCGCTATTTTTCCCATTTCGCGCAGCCGCTTTTCGTCAGAAAGAATATCGATCGCATAGCGTGACATCGCCTCCACATCACCCACTTCAGCAAGATAGCCGCTGCGTTCATGGTCAACCACTTCCGAGACACCGCCCACCGCGGTTGCTATGGCGGGTACCTCGCACGCCATACCTTCGAGCGCGGCCAATCCGAAAGACTCCATTTCGCTGGGCACCAGCATCAGGTCAGCGATCGATAGCTTTTCATACACGCGGTCCACCTTGCCCAGAAATTCCACGCGGTTGCGTAGACCTTTCTGGTTCACCAGCCACTCCGCACGCGAGCGCTCTGGGCCGTCACCCATCAGCAAAAGACGCGACGGAACTTTTTTCTGTATGCGATCAAAAATTTCTATCACGTCACCCAGTCGCTTCACCGGTCGAAAGTTGGATAAATGGACTACGATGCGCTCGTCTTTGCCGGCAAATTCAGCACGATTCTCAGCTGCCTTCGGGTCGCGCGTGTAGATGTCACAATTCACGAAGTTGTAGATCACTTCAATCGGATTTTTAATTTCAAATTCTACGACCGTGCGCTGCTTGAGGTAATTTGAAATTGCAGTCACACCATCACTCTGTTCAATCGAATAGCGTGTCACCGGCAGGTAGGAGCGGTCCGCGCCCACAATCGTAATGTCGGTGCCGTGCAGCGTAGTTACGAAAGGCAGCTTGCGTGATTTGCCGTTGGGTTGCGCCGCGAGCATCTGTCGCGCCAGCAATGCGCTGACCGAATGCGGAATCGCATAATGCACGTGCAGGATATCCAGGTTATAGATTTCGGCGACTTCAGCCATGCGCGTCGCCAGAGCCAAATCATATGGCGGATACTCAAACAGCGGGTACTGCGAGACCGTAACTTCATGGAAGAAGATGCGCGGCTGTTTGGTGTCGAGGCGGATCGGCTGCTGGTAGGCGATGAAATGTACTTCATGGCCGCGCTGCGCCAGCTCAATTCCGAGTTCCGTGCCCACAACTCCGCTGCCGCCGTACGTGGGATAACAGGTAATTCCTATTTTCATTTATTTATGTCGCTCCGCTCCAGACCGCTTACAAAGCATCCTTCGCCCTGGCCTCGTTTAGCCTTGTTGCGGCCCGCTCGGCGACCTCGGGCCTCGCGGGCTTGAGAAAAGCAATCCGAGTCGCTCCGCTCCAAAACCGCTATGAAGTATTTTCGCCTTAGCTACATTTCTGCTCTTGTTGCAGCCCGCTCGGCGGCCACAAACTCTATAGACATGCGCTGGCAAATAGTTGAATCGCACATGAATTGATTCAACTCACAATAACAGGATTCACAAATGTTCGACACCGGTACACTAATCCGACGAAAGAACGGGCATCTGACTAGACGCTGGATTCGGTCAACCGTCTGACAGGAGCGAGTGCTTGAAATATCCCTGCGATTCTCCGGTGCATTCTGAAGCGAATGTGACTGCATCTGGCCCCTCCGTGCGCGGCGGCTGGATTCTGACTGCGGCGATTCTAGGCTCCAGCCTGGCGTTCATTGATGGAACGGTGGTGAATGTCGCCTTGCCCAGCATTCAGCACAGTCTGAACGCCACGGTTTCCGGCGCGCAATGGGTGGTGGAATCTTACGCTCTCTTTCTGGCAGCGCTTATCCTTCTGGGAGGCACCGCCGGCGATTTCTACGGACGCCGTCTCGTCTTCACGATTGGCGTTTTCCTGTTCGCAGCCGCATCGGCGTGGTGCGGCTTTGCCCCTGCCATTCGACAGCTGATCGCAGCGCGGGCTTTGCAGGGAGTTGGTGGAGCGATGCTTGTGCCGGGAAGCCTGTCGATCATCAGCGCGTCATTTCCCGCAACCCAGCGCGGCAAGGCAATTGGCACATGGTCAGGATTCACAGGAATCACCGCGGCGATAGGACCGGTCCTGGGCGGATGGCTGGTCCAGCATTTCTCCTGGCGCTGGGTCTTTTTCATTAATCTTCCAATCGCCGCGGCGGTCATTGCGATTTCTTTTCTGTTCGTTCCCGA
>DATCAX010000162.1:0-5156 GCA_036512375.1 Candidatus Angelobacter sp.
TTCAGCGCCTTCCTGGACGGCAAACACGTCTTCGACGTGGAGGACAGCACGTTCAGTGAAGCGGGAAAAGTCGGCGTGTGGACGAAAGCGGACAGTGTGACCTTGTTCGACGATTTCACCTACGGAGCAAAATGACTAGGCGGGTCGGAGGTTTCAAAAATGCGTTGGAATAAAGAGAATTCCAGAAAACGCCTTAGAGTGACAGGTTTCCTCATCCTGTTGGTCGGTGGTACGGCTTTCCTGGTGGTTACGGACAATGATGAAGGCCCGAGTATATGGCAGCGATGGACGAGCCATAGTGCGGTCGCCGCAGACGGAGCTCAAGGTTCGCTTCTTAAGCAAATCTCCACGATTGACCTGCCGGGTCCTAAGGGCAAGCGCTTTGATTATTTGACCATTGACCCCTCACGGCATTTGCTCCTTTCCACTCACCTGGGTGCAGGTCTGCTGTATGCGATTGACTTGAGAACGAACAAGCTGGTGAAGACATTCGAAGACCTGCCCGGCATCGAAGGCGTGGAAA
The DNA here is from genome assembly GCA_036512375.1 of Candidatus Angelobacter sp. Lineage (GTDB taxonomy): Bacteria > Acidobacteriota > Terriglobia > Terriglobales > Acidobacteriaceae > Angelobacter. Next base: position 524 of record DATCAX010000162.1, read on the forward strand.
TCGCTCCCGATGTTAACAAGGCTTACACGTCGAACTGGCAGGAAAACAAGATCGGCGTCATCGATCTTTCACAGATGAAGCTGATTAAGAAGATTCCGACTGAATCAAAACCCGATGGCATTGCCTATGCGGCTCCGTTCCACAAAATTTACGTGTCCGACGAGCGTGCGAAAGCTGAAGCCGTGGTGGACGTAAAGAAGGATGAGATCATCACGACGCTTCATTTTGGCAGCGAGACCGGCAATCCCCGTTACGATCCCGTTTCCAGGCACGTTTTTCTAAATCTTCAAGACAAGAATGTCATCGCCGAAATTGATCCGGCAACCGACAAAGAGGTCGCTGAATACCCGGTGGGTAAGTGTCGAGGCAACCACGGCATGGCTCTCGACAGCGAGCACAGGCTCGCATTCCTTTCCTGCGAAGCGAACGACCTCATGACTGTTTTTCGTCTTGATGCGCATGAGCCTATCGCTTATTTCCCTCAAGTAAAAGGCGGGGATGTAATCGCGTTCGATCCGGGATTGAAGCGCATTTATGTGGCCTGTTATGACGGCGCGATCTCTGTCTTTCAGGAAGATGATCCAATGCACTTTAGAAAGCTGGGAGATGTGCCAGTGCAAAAGAAAGTCCACAGCTTGGCGATAGACCCGGAGACGCATCGCGTCTATGTGCCCGAACAGGAAGAGAACGGGGCTCCGGCGGCAAAAATTGTAGTCTTTGAAGCTGTGCCTTCCTCCTAAGGAGAGAACGATGGCATCACAGACACAAGCGCAGCCACAAGTATCTCTGACCAGCTTTGCACTCTATTTCCTGAAGCTGGGATGCATCGGCTTCGGCGGTCCCATTGCGCTTGTCGGTTACATGCAGAAGGACCTGGTCGACGAGCGGAAATGGATCAGCCAGGAGGACTATCTCAACGGCCTGGCTTTTTTGCAACTAGCGCCGGGGCCGTTGGCTGCGCAATTGGCCATGTATCTTGGTTTTGTCCACGCCGGATTCATCGGCGCAACCGTTGTGGCTCTGGCTTTCATTGCTCCCTCGTTCCTGATGGTGGTCGCGATCGGCAAAGCTTATCTCGCTTTTGGCGGGACGAGAATTATTTCGGCGCTCTTTTACGGCATAGGAGCAGCAGTCATCGCCATCATCGCACGTTCAGCGATAAAGCTCGTCAAGACTTCAATCAAGAAGGACAAGCTCTTTTGGGCGGTGTTTCTGGTTCTTGCGATTTCAACGGCGGTTACCGAACGGGAAATAGTCTGGCTCTTTCTGGCTGCAGGGCTGCTGGTGATGTTTATAAGAACCGATTTTTCTGCCTGGAGGCGGCAAAAAGCTATGCTTTCCTTTGTGCCGTTTGGGGTGGGAGTTCCAGGTCCTACAGCATCACTCTTTTTATTTTTTCTGAAGTCGAGCCTGTTCGTATTCGGGAGCGGCCTGGCTATCGTTCCTTTCCTTCACGGAGGCGTGGTTCTTGAGCACCACTGGCTTACCGAAGCTCAATTTGTGGACGCCGTGGCTGTGGCCATGATTACGCCCGGACCTGTAGTGATCACTGTTGCCTTCATTGGTTATCTGGTCGCCGGCTTTCCAGGAGCATGTGCCGCTGGCCTCGGCGTGTTCCTTCCGGTATATCTCTTCGTGGTGTTTGTCGGCCCATTCTACAAACGGTTCGCACAAAACGTACAGGTGCGCGCCTTTGTTCAGGGGGTCACAGCAGCGGCAACAGGGGCCATTGCAGGAGCGGCGTTTGTGCTGGCTAAGCATTCAATCCGCGATTTATGGACCGTGGGTATCGCGTCGGGGACCTTTCTGGTTCTCCTGAAGTGGAAAGTGCCAGAGCCGGTCATCATCGCAGCCGCTGGATTGCTGGGTCTGGCGATCCATCTCCGATGATAGAAGATATGGAAGAAATGGCGGTGGCAGGTTCATGATGCCGCTGGACGTTTCAGCATGAAGAGCCATCTTTTGGCTTGACATCATAGGCGAACAAATGGTAAAGTACCATACTTCTCCCAGCGAGGATCCGCCTGTGCGGGAGGGATCTTTGAAAACTGAGCAGCTGGCATTTGGCAACTGGCAAATAGCCAAAGCAAGACCGCTCAACCCCACGCGAATTAACCCCTCATCGCTGAAACCCACGCCAATCTGGGATGCCCTGGGATGAGCTGGGAGGGGGGATCGGGGCGGCACAATTCGAATTGCGACCCTCTGCCGGATTGGGATTGGGATTGGGATTGGGTGACCCAAGGGTCACGCAAGGATCACCCAAGCGTCACGCAAGGGTCGCCCTTGGGTCGCTTTGGGGAAGTACCTTTGTTTGCAACGAAAGTGGAAAAAAGGCCGGGTGGGGCGGAAGGATTGGTGATCGAAAAATAAAGGCCCACAGCCGAGGGCGGCGGTGCCACACGAGATACTCAGAACTTTGCCCGCATCCGCTTGTACGTCGTGTGCAAGTCTTCGGGCAGCACGCGGGTCTCGCCGACGGAGCTCATGAAGTTTACGTCGCCGAACCAGCGGGGCAGAATATGCATGTGGATGTGGCCGGCCACGCCGGCGCCGGCGGCTTTGCCCAGGTTCATACCCAGGTTGAGCCCATCGGGGCGATAGAGCTCGCGCAGAACCCCTTCCAGCCGCTGGGTGAGGGCCATCATTTCCTGGGCTGCAGGCTGCGAAAGCTTCTGCAATTCGTCGAGATGGTCATACGGCACAACCATGACATGCCCAGAGGTATATGGGAAGGCATTCAGCATCACAAAGCAATATTTAGAGCGATGGACGATCAGAGCCTTTTCGTCATCTTTCATCTGCAGAAGGCCGCAAAAGACGCAGTCGCCGGGGTTATTTGCGCCGGTAATATAGGCGTATCGCCAGGGCGTAAAGAGGAAGTCCATGACCTTGGAACGATACCAGACACACGAGGGGGTTAAGCCAATTTTCCGGGGCTTTGGCGTTTGACAGTGCCTTGGGCGGTTGTTATAGTCGAAGGAGTCTTATGGCCCTTTCAGGACTGCCGTAAGATCCGGCCGCTGGTTTCCGAACCTTCCGAAATACGGAAGTAAATCTTGCCAGTGGGACTCGGGGTTCCGAGTCCGCCTTCAGCACTACTGCCTCTCTTGAGTGAGTTCCAGCCGTGTTTTTAGGTCCGTTGGCAATTATAGGAATGTGGGTCGAGCACACAGCCCGTGGCGAGCACAACGCTTCCGAAGCTGAATCCAACAGCTCAGCCGATTCCGCCCAGTCCTACGAAAACTCAACCACTATGTCCGAGAACCAATCTCAAACTCAATCTCCTGAGCAGCCCATCGCGGGCGTGACTCACAAAGAAGAAACGCACATGGAAGACTTCGCCTCAGCTCTTGAATCCTACACCCTTGAAACTGAACCGGCGCCCAGTGAAGATAACGTCTTCAAAGGCACCGTGATCAAGATCACCGCCACCCATGTTGTTGTTGACATCGGCTTCAAGTCAGAAGGCCTTGTGCCGATCGCTGAAGTCACGGATGCCCACGGCAACATAAAGTTTGAGCCCGGGCAGGACATTGAAGTGATGGTCCAGCGCGGCGAGAACGAGGAAGGCTCCGTTCTGCTTTCGCATGAACGGGCCTCACGCGTGCGGGTATGGGAGAACATTGAGAAGGCGTACCACTCCAAGGAAGCCGTGAAAGGCACGGTAGTGGAACGCGTTAAGGGCGGCGTCTCCGTGGATATCGGCGTAAAGGCGTTTATGCCAGGCTCGCAGGTGGATATTCATCCGGTGCGCAACCTGGAAACGCTCAAGGGCCATGAGATTGAAGTTCGAGTCATTAAGCTCAACAAGAAGCGCGGCAACATCGTGGTTTCGCGCAAGGCCATTCTGGATGAAGAAGTCGCCTCCAAGCGCGGCAAGACCCTGGAGAATCTGGCGGAAGGCGCCATCCTCACCGGCACAGTCAAAAATCTGACCGACTACGGCGCATTCGTGGATATGGGCGGCATTGACGGCCTGTTGCATATCACTGACATGTCGTGGGGCCGGCTCACGCATCCGCGTGACCTTGTCCACGTGGGCGATCAGATTCAGGTCAAGGTTCTGAAGTACGATCCGGAAAAGCTGCGCGTTTCGCTCGGCTTTAAGCAGCTCACGCCTGATCCCTGGCTGGACGCTGCGGAGCGCTATCCTATCGGCGCCCGCGTTAAGGGCCGCATTCTGAGCGTGACCGACTACGGCGCTTTCGTCGAACTGGAACAAGGCATTGAAGGCCTGGTCCACGTGAGCGAAATGTCATGGTCCAAGCGCATGAAGCATCCGTCGAAGCTGGTCAACGTGGGCGATGAGATTGAATGCGTTGTGCTGAATGTGAATTCCAATGAGCGCCGCATTTCTCTGGGACTGAAGCAGCTTGAATCGAACCCGTGGGAACGGCTGCATGAGAAGTATCCCATCGGCTCGACTGTCGAAGGCCGCGTGCGCAACCTGACCGACTTTGGCGCCTTCATCGAGATTGAAGACGGTATCGACGGACTGGTTCACGTCAGCAATTTGAGCTGGACCAAACGCGTCAAGCATCCTTCGGAAGTCCTGAAAAAAGGCGAGAAGGTAAAAGCCATTGTTCTGGGCATTGAGCCGGAGCAGCGCCGCTTGTCCCTGGGCGTAAAG
>DATCAX010000163.1:0-2616 GCA_036512375.1 Candidatus Angelobacter sp.
AAACGGGCGAACTTAAATAGAGTGGCGGGCCCACGTTTCGTCGTTGCCTTTTCTCAACTCACTATACTCTGGGTGGACTGGTAGCCCACGTGTAGTTGCTAATGCCGCCGGAGACGCCGGCTCCGAGTAAGAATTCCCTGAAGCGGCATGGGCGAACGATATACTCTCGGGGTCCTTCGACTCCCCTTAGTCGCGTTGCTCCTTCGGAGTCAGGAAGACAGGGATTGAGAGCAACTTTTCGCGGCCATGAATGGCCGCTCTTCCACCCAACATGAGCTGAAGCGTTATGCAGTAGCGGCTTTAACCGCTGCGTTTTGTCGTTCGTGAAAGCGCTTCTGGCGGAATCGAGCGATCAGCGACAGCGCGCCCAGTAAAGTCCAGAGTCCGCCAGCAGCAGCGATTCGAGTCAAGCTCGCGTCCTTGACCGCGACCGCCCAAACCAGAAAACCGACGAACATGAGCGCGCCACTCGCCAGCCAAAGTGAGCCAATGACCGTTTCCATTAAGCCAATTCGCGGGGTAAGCAACCGGTGATTCAGCGCGGTCAGCGCGTCAATGGCTCTGCCGCCAATCCACCAGAATGGAATACAGAGCAATGGCCAAGTGACGGCCCGCCATACGCGACTATCGATCCCGTCCGGCATCCATTCTCGCTTGGTCGGGCTTGTCATTATGTAAGGCAGTTGGATTAATCCGGCGGGAATATCGAGCGCTACGATTGAATCAAAAAAGAAATTTTGTTTGGGTGACCAGCGTAAACAGTCTGACAGCATCGTCTGCTCGACGATGTGCGGAAGAGGTATGTGGAGTGCACGAAGGACCGTCAGCCGGATAGGCCAGAGCAGCGCGGCACACAACAAGAGCTGTCCGAGCGGCAAAAGCCAGGAAAATCTGATTTTCCTGGTGAGTGGCTGGGGTGGCGATGAGGCTACCATCTGTGGATGGGAGGACATGGCGGGAAGATTAGCGGGATAAATGCAATTTAGGCAAGAGATTTAGTACCGCAGCGGCTGAAGCCGATCACATCGGCAGCATTACCGCAGGCCTAAAAGGCCTGCTCCACCCAGTGGGTGACAGAGCAGACCAAGACGGGAATCGAAGCCGATACCGATCAACTCGTTCCTTCCAACGCAGAAATCTGCGGCAAACCCGCTGCTAGTCCGGCGGCGCGATTCTGCTTTTGCGTTCGTCGCTGGCGACCACGCCGTCGCGGATATGCACTACGCGGTACGCGTGCTCGGCGATGTCAGCTTCATGGGTCACAAGCACGATGGTGTTGCCTTTTTTATGCAACTCTTCCATCAGCTTCATGATTTCGTTTCCGGTCTGCGAGTCAAGGTTGCCGGTGGGCTCGTCGGCCAGGATGATCGAAGGATTATTCACCAGGGCGCGGGCAATGGCGACGCGCTGGCGCTGTCCGCCGGAAAGTTCGTTGGGCTTATGGTTCATGCGCTCGCCCAGATCGACAGCCTGCAGCGCGGCCTTGGCGCGGGCAATGCGTTCGTCAGAGGGTGTGCCGCTATAGATCAAAGGAAGTTCAACGTTGTGCAGCGCGGTGGCGCGGGCCAGAAGGTTGAACGTCTGGAAGACGAAGCCGATTTCGCGATTGCGAATGCGGGCAAGTTCGTCGTCGTCAAGCTCGCTGACCAGGTTGCTGTTGAGCCAGTAGCGGCCCTTGGTGGGCGTATCCAGACAACCAATCAGGTTCATGAGCGTGGATTTGCCGGAGCCGGAGGGGCCCATGATGGCAACGTATTCGCCGCGATCGATGCGCAGGTTGACGCCGCGCAGCGCATGCACCTGTTCCTGACCCATCACGTAGGTCTTCCACAGATCTTCCGTGCAGATGATGCATTCGGAAGGCGGTGCAATGATCTTGTCAGAAATGTCGGCTACTTGTGTTGACATCAATTTCTCCTGGTCTATTGCCACACCGGACCCCACTGTTTCTTTAGACGTCGAAAAGGCGCAAGAGTTTACGAGTCTCCCAGCTTGACCACGGAATTATCCACTTTCACGCCGGCGCCATTGCGCAGGGTCTTGAGAACTTTATAGCTGCCGGTAATAATTTCGTCGCCCGCCTCAAGGCCGCTTTTCACCTGGATTTCCGTGCTTCCGGTGAGCCCGGTGACGACCTCATGGAACTCGGCCTTCTTGTTCTTGACGACGAAAACACCCTGAATATCCGTGTTTTCTTTCTTGGTGGGCCCCGCTGGCGCTGTCTTGTCGACTGGTTTTGCGGTCTTCTTTTGCGCGTCCAGATCGTTCTTGTCGCGCATGGTAAGCGCCTGGATGGGAATAGCTACGGCATCATGGGCCAGGCCGGTGGTGATCTTGGCGGTGGCGGAAAGTCCGGGCCGCAGGTTAGACGGAGGATCAATCAGGGTGATGACAACCTTGAAATCCTTGGCTTCCTGGCCGCCGGAGAGGCTTTGCGAAGTGGAAACGCCGGTGGAACGGATGATGGCGTTGTCACCGATCTCGCTGACCTTCCCTTTGAAAATCGTGTTGGGAATCGCGTCAATCGTGACTTCCGCGGATTGGTCGAGCTTTACGTTGACGATATCGGTTTCATCAACCTGCACTTCAGCCGTGATGATCGACATATCGGCAACC
>DATCAX010000164.1:0-3745 GCA_036512375.1 Candidatus Angelobacter sp.
TGTGAATCTGCTCAATCATCTTGCGGGAGGGCTCGGCGAGATCAGTGCGGGCTTCCAAAATCTCACAGTAACCCAGGATGACGCCCAGAAGATTATTGAAATCATGGGCAACGCCTCCGGCCAGTTGGCCCACTGCCTCCATTTTCTGGGCCTGGCGGACCTGTTGCCCTGTAAGCTCGGCCCGCTTGCGGTTAGTGATGTCGCGAATATTGCACTGGATCACCTTTTTGCCGCTCTCGGCATAGACATTGCTTACGAATTCCACGTTGATGGATCTTCCGGCCCGGGTCTCAAGAGGCAGATCATCATAGCTGACAAACTTTCGCGACTGTAGCTCTCGAAAAGCAGCCTTGGAGGCCGCCGCATCTTTGAACAGCCCAATCTCCCAGAGCTCTTTGCCCGTGAATTCCTCGTGGGAATAATCCAGCAACTCCATCAAGAAAGGGTTCACATCCGTTATCAACCCGGTGTTTGCGTCCAGAATCAGGATGCCATCCTGGGCCGCTTCAAAGAGCCGCCGGTACCTGGCTTCAGAATCTCTGATCTCTTCTTCCGAACGAGCTTGCCCGGTAATGTTGCGAGCGTGCCCATTGGCCTGCCGCGACCGGAGATTTCCTGCTTCTACGATAGGGATCAGGGGCGCGCTAGCTGATGCCTTCGACGCGAGAGTTCCGCCCAGCAACAGATGTCTGCTCAAAACATGCGGACCATCCGCCCGCTTTGGCGGGTGGCGTTGCTTGATCAGGTCGACCGTTGTCTTCATTTTGGCCATTACTGCATCTCTTCTTTCGAATCTAAGGATATTTGCCGCACTAGCCCTAAGAGAGCTAGCACGGTAAGGGAGTTTGCTGGTTACGCGGCAAGAACGACAGGCGCAGGTTCTGCGGTAAAGGTTTGCATGGCCTGGCAGAGCTGCGAGTCAACTTCGTCAGCAATGGTCATCACGTCAACCAGTACAAGGCTGAAATCCACGCGAGACAGGTTGTCCTGAAGGATCTGGAAGATGCTGACCTGCAACATGCGGGATTCTTCCACTATCAATGGAGCGTTATAGCCCTGTTTCCGACGGAGCCTGCCATGTTCATGCGCGGCTTTTGAATCCGGGTGCTTTCCATCCACACTCCTGGGACGGCGCAGGCGCGCCACCAGATCGCGCAGCAATAGCGGAAGATGTCCGGTACGTTCCTGAGAACTCAGTGGAACCTTCATCAGTTCTTTATGTTCCTCCACGCGTGACAGCCACAACTGGATGATTCGGTCCCTGTCAGTCTCAAGGATGGTGGCCACGCTCTCCGTCACTCTTCGAGTGGCCTTCGATCCGCTGACAAGATTTTCACGGATCACCTTGACCAGGTCCTGAATGTTGAGCGGCTTCAGCAGGATCTGATCAGCCTGGAGAAGAATGGCATTCGTAGCCTCCTCCATCTCAGGATAGCCGCTGTATACCAGGGTCACGGCCGCGGGATGCGCGTTGCGCATGGCACTCACCACCGTCAATCCGTCGCCACGGTCCGGCATGTGCAGGTCGGAAATCAATACGTCAAACTTGTTTGCGCCAATGCATTGCAGCGCTTCATTAACTCCCCCAGCGGTAGTCACGTCAAAGCCGTTGATCTTTAACGCTTCCTGTAAGGTGATCAGCACATTTTCGTTGTCGTCAACCAGCAGAAGTCTGGGTGCAGTCATGAATTGCCCCTTTCCCGTGAAGGATGATTGTCGGCGTTTGCGCGACATATATCTGCTCAGAACAGCACATGATTAAGTCCCGTTTAGGAACTTGAACACTACCCAAGCCGACGGTGTGTGGCCCTCTGCCTGTGTCCTTCAGCCAGACCCCCACCCCTCCATAAGCGTTTTGTTGCAAACAAAAGGCGAAGTGCAATTCGAAAGGACTGTCAAAAGGCTGTCGATGGCCTTTTTTTCTGTTTTTTGCCTGTCGAATCTTGTCTAATCCACTTATCAACCACCAGTCGCCACCTCCCGATCGGCAGAGGGTTACAAACAAAATTCCAAATACCAAATACTAAGAACCCTAAACCGGCCCGTCTGGCTAATTGCATTTGCTAGCTGCCAGTTGCTCACTTTACCGCTCTCACCCTGGGGCGCTGCTGGACTATAGCGCGATTCCGTTACCGAATAAATCACGAATCAGGACATGTCTTGACAAAGCATCACCGCAAAACCATTCGTTTTCGCACAGCTCCCACGCTCCAATCCCGCTTTAGAGGGATGTCTGGTGGTAGCCCGCCTTTTCAACGGCGGGCACGCTGTCTCCAGGTACGATTGCCGTTTTGGCGCTGCTTCGAGATCGCCGCATTTTATCCAGATTCCAAAAATGGATCATCCGTCTGGTATCGAACAAAAAAACTGGCACAAATTGCCGTACAAGAGGATAAAATATGAAGACCATCCTCTAGCAAACCAGCGGACGGGTGGCCCCAAACGGCCCGGGAAACCCAATTCCCAAAGGAGGCTCTATGCCAAAACAGCGCAGCAAAGCGCTTTCCGTGGAAATGCCGAGGGCAAGAGGCATCGTTATCCCCAGAACGCCGGTCAGGTCAATACGTCGTTTTGATCCCAGCGCCTTTCTCTCGCAGGCTGGCCTCGGCAGGACGATTATCGATCTGAAAAAGGGTCAGACTATCTTTTCCCAGGGCGACCCGGGGGAATCTATCTTTTATATCCAGAGTGGCCAGGTCAAGCTCAGCGTGATCTCCTCGGCTGGCAAGGAAGCCACTATTGCTTTACTGGGCGCGAAAGATTTTCTGGGGGAGGAATGCGTGGCCAACGGGCAGCCCGTGCGCCTGGCCACCGCGGTTGCACTGGCGGAGGGCGCCGTGCTCCAGATCGATAAGCATGAAATGGTAAGTGCGCTCCATGAGCATCATGCCCTCTCTGACATTTTTGTTTCGTATCTCCTCTCCCGCAATATTCGCGTTCAGGAAGACCTGGTCGACCAGCTTTTCAATTCCAGTGAAAAGCGCCTGGCCCGGGCACTTTTGCTTCTTGCCCAGTTCGGCAAGGAAGGCGCACCCGATACGGTGATTCCCAAAATAAGCCAGGAAACACTGGCTGAGATGGTGGGCACAACCCGTTCACGCATCAACTTCTTTATGAATCGCTTTCGCAAACTGGGATTTATCGAATACAACGGCAAACTCACGGTGCACCCTTCCCTGTTGGGCGTCGTCCTGCATGACTGATTAAAAAGCTGGACGCTAAAAACTGGTCTGGCGCGTCAAACTGAATATACTAGCGCGGAATCTGGTTGATCTTGCCGGCCAGAATGAAATCGTTCTCGCTCAAACCGCCGACCTCGTGTGTCCAGGTAGTGGCCTGAACTTTTCCCCAACCCAGCTGTATGTCCGGATGGTGCTTCTGTTGCTCTGCAACCTCTCCAATCTGCACCACAAAGGCAAGCGCCGAGCGGAAATCTGGAAATTCAAAGTTGCGCACAATGTGGTGATCATGGACCAGCTCCCATCCAACAGCCCGTGACAAGTGCGACCCCAGTTCCTCGCCCTGAAGCGGCCCGCCGCGGCCGGGCGGAACAGGCGTTTCTTTTGGGGAAGGCGCGGTAGCGCCATTTTCTGATCTGTCCCCAGACCTTTTAGCCGATTCGGCTACCCTGGGTTTTGCCATCTCCGCAGTAACACTGGAGAGTACCGCCGCGGGCGATTGTTTGTGACCATTATTGATTGACATAGGTCAATCCTCGCAGATGCGCAGCAATATTACAGTTCTC
>DATCAX010000165.1:0-4452 GCA_036512375.1 Candidatus Angelobacter sp.
GATCCTTGGATTCGTCGCGATTATTGCAGCGATTGCCTGTACCTGGTGGGTCTCGCAGTCGAGCGTAGCCGCGCAGAGCGCCGGCATTTATCTGGTGGTGTTGACGGCGGCGTATTTTGTGGTGGGGAAAAGGTAATCACAAACAGTTCTAAAGCTCCTCTTTCTCGGCTGGAAGTTCCTTCACGTGAAAGGGATTCCTCGCTTCGCTCGGAATTTCAGGAGAAGGCTTGCCCGCAACAAAGTAATAGACCACTCCCAGCGCCATCAGAACCAGTCCGAATCCCAACTGGCTCACGCTGCCCAGCTGCCACAACTCAAGTTGCTCGCTGCGGTTCTTGACTAAAGCGATAATCAGTAGAGCTGTCGGACCGATGCCCAGGGCAATTACTCCGGCCAGACCGCCCGGCACTCGGAACGGGCGCAAGAGTTGCGGTTCGCGAATGCGTAGCAAGATGAGCGCCAGAAATTCCAGTACCAGGCTCGCGCCATAGAGAAGGATATCGAGCATAATGAGCTTGTCAAAACTCAGGCCCAGCGATGCGGCCCACGCAATTCCAAGAACAATGATGGCAACCCAGGGCGCGCCGTTCTTCAACTTGTATGTAAAGATTTTGGGCAGGTGGCCATCTTCGGCCATCGCCACCGGCAAGCGGGAATAAGACATTACCAGTGAGTTGAATGTGCCAAACTCGCTGATCATGGCGGCTCCTACCAGCGCGGCTCCCAACCATGGCCCAACCACCATGGACGCGATGCTGGCCCAGCTTCCAGTGGACCAGATATCAGCTTGCACGTGCAGATGCCATACGGCGAGGACCGGGATGACGTAAGAAAGAAAAATTGCCGCCAGCGTCAGCAGCATCACGCGCGGATAGGTCTTCTGTGGATCTTCAACTTCGTTTGCGACGGTTGAGGCGTTGTCCCATCCCATGTAATTCCACATGGCTACCAGCACGCCGGTAAGCAGGCTTCCCTGGGCTGGCGGTGTGGGTCCGGGAGTGATGTGGCGAAAAAAAGCGTAGACGGTAATGAGCACGAAAGGGCTCAACATCAAGGCACCCAACAGAATCGACCCAGTGCCCACGGCTTCCGCGCCTAACAAGTTCCACAGCAGGCAGACCACGATCATCGCTCCGGCGATCGCAACGCCCCGGTGTCCGGCGACGCCTTCCGGCCAGAGCCGACCCAGGTAAAGAACGAACACAGTCGGGTAAATGGCCATGTCAAAGATGCTCGCGACCAGAGAGAGCCACGCTTCCTGAAAACCCCAGAAAGGCCCCATGGCGCGGCGCACCCAGACGTAGAAGCCGCCTTCAGCAGGAAGCGCGGCGGCAAGTTCGCCCACCATCAGACCGGTGGGCAGGCTCCATATCAGCGGAACAATAAAAAGAATGACGATGGCTAGCTTGTAGCCCGCATCCTGGACCAATTCCTCCATCCCATAAGGGCCGCCGGAAACCATAAAATATGTGGCAGCAGCCAATGACAAAACTGTCAGCTTGCGCCGCGGAGCAGGATTAGCTTTTCGCATTTTTGTGAAATGCAATATAGCACCGCAACGTGCGCGAAAGGGCGAGACTTCGCGGTGAGCTGGGAATTATTTCTCCCTGAGTCCTCTGCTTACCTTAGGCGAGGGTGCGTGAAGCGGCGTAATAGTTTTCAGGCGTTTGATTAGGATTGTCGATCAAAGTGACCGTCTCCTGCGTGGGATCTCTGGCATCGAGCCAGTTCTTCAATGTTTCTCGATCCTTCTCTGACGTGGTCACAAAATGGACACCGGCCACGCCACGTGGCTCACTGCGAACGACTTCGCCTGTCACGTAGATCCGGTCAGTGGTTTCAGGCAGTAGGAACGAGAGGTCGATTTTGGTGTCCGCGGCAAGGGTGGATGGCGTCCTCATGCACAGACCGTTTTGGCTGATGTCCAGTAGTGCGATATTTTCCAGGGTCCATTTCGAAATCGCGTCCTGAGCTGTCCCGCTGCACTTAATATTGACGGAGTGGCGATAGCTGGCACGCCTCTTCTTTATCAGAATCTCCGTAGCCAGCTTGACTGTTTTCTCCACTAGAGGCCGGTAAAGCGGCTTCTGCAATACCATCTTAGCTTGATATAGCTGGGCTAATGTGAGCAACTCAGGCCTGGACGAAACCGCAATAACTGCTTTCGACGTATTTGGATCGCGGCGATTCCATGCCTCCAGCAGCGAGAGAGCCTCAGCTTCATCGAAATCGACGAAAAGCAGATCGAAGTCAGTTTGCCTTAGTGCTTCCTGTGCCGATCTACTGGTTGTCCGTGTCTCTGGGACGATGTGGCATTCGGCAAAAACACGGCCCAACATCGGGGATGCAGGAATATCGGTCGAAAGAATCAAAGCCGCAATGGTTTTTTGTTGCATCAGCATCAGTCGCCAAGAAAGATATCGGCGTATCGTCGGAAAACCTTAGGGCCGAAAAACATGAGAGAATAAGCGGGAATTGAGACCCCTCATGACTGACGACCTCCTGCGCTTTCGCCCCGACTTCCCTATTCTGGAACGCACCACCTACATGATCAGCAATTCTCTGGGCGCGATGCCCCGCGGAGTCTATGACTCAGTACATGCGTACTGCGATATCTGGGCCACGCGCGGCGTGCGTGCCTGGGAAGAAAAATGGTGGATGATGGCGCAGGAAGTTGGCGACGCGGTCGGCGTGCTTATGAATGCCCAGCCTGGATCCGTGAGCCCGCACCTTAACGTAACCAGTTGCCAGGCCGTGGTGGCCAGCTGCTTTGACTTCAGCGGCAAGCGCAACAAGGTCGTTTACAGTGACATGAATTTTCCGTCCGTAATGTATTTCTGGGAGGGCCAGCGCTCGCGCGGCGCCCGGATCCAGATGGTTCCCACAGATGACGGCGTTCACGTTCCCACAGAGCGGCTGATTGAGGCAATTGATGACGAAACGCTCCTGGTTCCTATCTCCCACGTGGTCTTCCGCAGCTCTTATATCAAGGACGTGAAGGCCATCATTGAAAAGGCGCACAGCGTCGGCGCGCACGTGGTGCTCGATTGTTTCCAATCACTGGGCAATGTTCCGGTGGACGTGCAGGCGCTGAACGTCGATTTTGCGGTCGGGGGGGTGCTCAAGTGGCTTTGCGGAGGAGCAGGCACTTCGTATCTCTATGTGCGCCCCGACCTGGGAAAAAAGCTCGAGCCAGGATTTACCGGCTGGTTTGCCCATGAAAACCCGTTTGCCTTTGAGATCGGCGCAAGCAAGTACGGTGAAGCGCCATTCCGCTTCATGCAGGGAACGTCGAATGTGCCCGGGTTTTATACGGCCATGCCGGGACTGAAAATTATTCGCGAAGCCGGCGTAGCGCGGATACGGGAAAAATCGAAAAAGATGACCGCCCGGCTGATCGAACTGGCGGACCAGCGCGGATGGCGCGTCAATGCTCCGCGCGACCCGGAACGGCGGGGCGGGACCGTGGCCATCGAGATGCCGAATTCGAAAGAAGTCTGCCAGGAACTGCTGCGCCGGGACGTACTGGTGGACTTTCGTCCGCAGGCGGGTGTTAGATTTTCACCGCATTTTTACAACACGATGGAAGAGATTGATCGGGCTATTGCGACGGTGGATGAGATCCTGAGCCAGATGCCTGCAGCCGCTATGGCGAACAAATAGTGAGAAATTTGGTTCACCTGCACCATTTCTGTTGACGATTCGCCTTTGATTCGTTAATATTTCGCTTGTATGGCAATTACAAAGCGACAGCGTCAAGTTTACGACTTCCTTCAGGAATTCATCCAGCGCAATGGCTACTCGCCTTCTTTCGAAGAGATCGGCGATGGGCTGGGCTTGAGTTCACTGGCAACCGTGCACAAGCACATCTCCAATCTGGAAAAAAAGGGCCTTCTCAAGCGCGACTATAACCGCAGCCGGTCCATTGACGTGCTGCCGGTTCGCGGGATGTTCTAGCGGACACCACCCAAGGAACTGGCATTGCCTCTGCTGGGCCGCATCGCAGCGGGCCAGCCGATTGAGGCTGTGGAAACTCCCGAAACCATCTCCCTTAGCGATATCACCCGATCTAAAGATGTCTTCGTCCTTCAGGTCAAAGGCGAAAGCATGAAAGATGAGCACATTGTGGATGGGGATTACGTCTTAGTGGAGAAAACCAATAATGCGCATGATGGCGAAATAGTGGTGGCGTTGGTGGAAGGCACCGATGCCACATTAAAGCGTCTCTTTCGCGAAGGCGTGAACATTCGTCTCCAACCCTCAAACACCGCCATGAAACCTATCATTGTCCCGGCAAAATCAGTGCAGTTGCAGGGAAGGGTGATCGGAGTCCTGCGGAAGTACTGATCTCTGATCAGCAAGGTGCCCTGATTCGGAAACCCGCAACATCCCGCCCGCGAAAATGCGGGCGTTTTTATTTGCGGGCACGTACTCTCTTTTTTGCGCGAACAA
>DATCAX010000166.1:0-6140 GCA_036512375.1 Candidatus Angelobacter sp.
GCTGAGGTTATTAGTCTGGGGGACATGGGCATCCGCGGTGGCGTGGGGAGCCTATGGTGTGTTCGGCCTTCCAGATCACAGAAACTTCTATGGAATTAACGGGATCCTCGTGAGCTTGAGTGGGGGAACCAATCTTATGTATCGCTGGGTCCGCCGTCGTGTTGACTCCGGATTCTATGTTAAGAACCCAGACTATGGATGGTGGCCGACGCCGAAAGGCTCATAAAAGCTTTTAGCCAAATGGCCACTTCTGCACGCCTCAAAACATCTGCGGCTACCCTAGCCTTTCTCCGTGCCTCTGTGTCTCCGTGGTGAATGTTCTTCCGACTGTGTTTAGATAGATAGTAATGATCCAACTCACCGCAGCCGGCAAGCGCTTTGGCCCAAAAATCCTCTTTCAGGAACTGGACTGGCTGATCACGCCGCATGATCGCGTTGGACTGGTGGGCGCCAACGGCACCGGTAAAACTACACTGCTGAAAATTCTTGCCGGTACGGAATCGCTCGATTATGGCGCGGTCACGCAGCAACGCGGCATCCAGTCCGGCTACCTGCCGCAGGATGGCCTGTCTCTTTCCGGTCGCACGGTGTTTGCCGAGTGTCTCTCAGTTTTTGAACAGGTCCACCAGATGCAGCGCGAGCAGGAAGACCTGGCGCGCCGGCTGGCGGAGGTGGACCACACGAGCGCCGAATACCAGCAGATTGCCGAGCGCTTCCACCGCATACAGGCAGAGATGCAGGCCCGCGACGGATACACCATTGAATCCGAAGTCGGCACGGTTCTCAACGGCCTCGGCTTCAGGAAAGAGGACTGGGAGCGCCGGACGGAAGAGTTCTCCGGCGGCTGGCAGATGCGAATCGCCCTTGCCAAACTGCTGTTGCAAAAACCCAACCTGCTTTTGCTCGACGAACCCACGAACCATCTCGATTTGGAAACCCGCAACTGGCTGGAACAATATCTCGTGAACTATCCGCATGCCTACGTGCTCATCTCGCATGATCGATACTTCCTTGACGTCACGGTGAAGAAGACCGCAGAGATATGGAACAAGCAGGTTTTTTTCTATACCGGCAACTATGAAAAGTATCTGACGCAAAAAGCTGAGCGCCGGGCACAGCTTGAGGCCGCGTATAGTAACCAGAAAGAAAAGATTGACCAGCTTGATGCGTTCATCAACCGCTTCCGCGCCCAGGCTACCAAGGCCAAGCAGGTGCAGAGCCGGATCAAGGAACTGGAGCGGATGGAGAAGATTGAAGTTCCTCCGGACGAGAAAGCCATCCATTTTTCTTTTCCGCAACCCCGTCCCAGCGGACGCATAGTTGCCGAAGCCAGGAACCTGGGCAAGAGTTACGGGCCCAAGCAGGTGTTCTCCGGCGCGAACTTCGTGATAGAGCGCGGAGACCGCATCGCGCTGGTCGGCGTGAACGGGGCCGGCAAATCCACGTTGATCAAACTCCTGGCCGGCTCGGAGCAGCCTACCGCCGGCGACTTGCGGCCTGGTCACAATGCTGACGTCGATTATTTCGCCCAGGACCAGTACAAAGCGCTGGATACACAGGCGCGCATGTTGGACGATCTGTTCGAGGCCGCTCCACGTTCCACGCAAACCGAGCTGCGCAGCCTGCTCGGCTGCTTTCTGTTTTCTGAGGATGATGTTTTCAAGACCATCGGCGTGCTTTCCGGCGGCGAACGCAACCGCTACGCGCTGGCCCGCATGCTGCTGCACCCATCGAATTTCCTGCTGCTCGATGAACCAACAAACCATCTCGACCTTCGCGCCAAAGATGTTCTGCTCGATTCATTGCAGAAGTTCACCGGCACCGTCGTCTTTGTTTCCCATGACCGCTACTTCATTGACAAGCTGGCGACGCGAGTTTTTGAAATCGGCGACGGCAGGGTTGAGGTTTTTCCCGGCAATTATGAAGACTATCTCTGGCGCAAAGAGGGGAAAGCCAGCGTCCGTCCGGATGGCTCCCTCATGTCTGCCAATGCTTCTACCTCTACGAACTCTGTGGTTTCGACAAACCACGACGAAACCGCCAGGCAAATTGAGCCGGACGCGAAGCAGAAGCGCTTGAATCCCATCAAGCTCAAGCAGATGAAAGAGCGCTTGCAGGAAGTGGAGGAAGAGATCGCGCGCTTTGAGGCGGCCATCGCCACGGCAGAAATCGCGCTGCAAAACTTTGTCAGCGTGGAAGAGACTCAGCGCCAGACAGACTTGCTGAATCGTTCAAGAGCGGATCTTGAACGCGCCATGAGCGAGTGGGAAGAACTGGGCCAGATGCTTGAGGCACAGATCGAAGCTTAACTGCGTTGCACGCCACCGCGCATCGCAAAGTCTTAAGGCACAACCACCTGAGCGCTGGCCGTACCAATCTTGTTTGTGGCCCGGTCCAGCACACCCATGCGTAGCGCATACGTGCCAGGTTTCAGTTCCAGCTGCCGGTCGCAGGGGAGAAAGCGCTGTTGCATCATCTGCTGGTATTCGTTCGCCTTCAGGTTCGCGTTCACCGTCCCGCTGGACATGATTGGCTTGTCCTTGTCTTTTCCGTAAGCCCAGACCGTGCAGCTTAAACGTGCAGACTCCATGCCGCCGTCTTTATGCTCGAAGGCCAGCGTTCGCGGATCGATATGGAAAGTTATGACTACTTTCTTGCTCTTCTCCGAGGGCGGCTCCACCTGCGCCTGGAAAACTAACTGTGTGGCCGCGGGCGCGTCCACTTGCAGAGCGCGGCTGAAACTTTCCGCTACCGCGTCTGAATCCTCTTTATTGATTTTCTCGGGATCCAACGCATAATAACCGGCCCGATAGCGCAGATTCACTCCAGGACGGCTGCTTCTTACTTGAATGCTGCGGAACTGCCCGTCCCACTTTTTATTCTCGGGATAGTACTCCAGTGTGTAATAGGTTGAGCCGTCATCCACACTGCTGCTCATGCTGGCGACCAGATCGTTGGTGTTGATGAAGGCCCTGCCACCAGTACGGTCCGCCATGTCATTCATGGTGACGTGGGAGGCGATGCGTTCGTCTTTGCCCACTGCGCCCGCATCCACTGCATAAACCGCAACCTGGGCGTTCATCAGTGCGTCCGACACCTTTTTGATCAACAGGGCATAGTCTTTGTAACTGCCTTCCCCGTTGCCTTCCAATGCCGAACTCATAGTTGTGGGAGAGCCCATTTGGCCTCCGCCCGATGCGAAGGGATGGCCGGCACTGCCGCCCAGCCCCCCTGCGCAGGCGTCGCCGCTGCAGACTCCGCTGAATCCATTTGCCATGTTTTCCGGAAAGAGATTGACGGGAAAGCTTTCTGAAAGCCAGATCAGGTTCTTGCGTCCGGGATATCCAGCCAGCGTCTTGGCCAGGGCATTGAGTTGGTTCAGCGTGGTCCCGATGTCGCGGTCATTGTTATGAAAAACGCCATGCGTCGTAAAAGCTGAGGCGCGAGACTCGACTGACTCAGCGTTGTTGTTGCGCGCCGGCGGCCTGAACTTTTCCACCACGCCCTTCAGTGCCGCCGCGTCCGTGGTGAAGTCATGCAGCAGGACCAAATGATCTTCCATCGCGAAAAGCGCGATCGGCCGCGTGAGCTGCGCTCGGGAAAGGAACTTTAACAGCTGGTCTTTCACGTAGGCCTGTTCGGCAAAGCCTCCGTTCAGCGTGTCCAGTAGCATTACATTCAGGCTGCTGGCTTGGAACGCCGGCGCGTTGGTCACCACGTTTACTGGAAGGCGGCTGCTGACGTTTACTAGCGTCTGGCCCGGCGGATGGAAAGTGAAATTACTTATTTTCTGACCTTTGCCATCCTCCAGCATGTTGAGATCACCTGGTTTCAGGTCTTCGATCAACCGCCCTTTGCTGTCTGTGGCCACCACATCCACCACCACCAGCCGCGTATTGGTGCGCAGCACCTGGCCAGAGTGCATCACGTCTTGCGGCTGATCAGAAGCGGTTTGCGATGCACCACGGACATAGAGAGCTACAGCGAAAAATAAAAGGACAGAAAGAACCGCGCGGTTAGCCAGTTTCATGGATCGCTCCTTACAGAATTTTCTTGACAGGAATATAGGAACCCAAAACTAAGGCACAACCACCTGCGCACTGGTAGTACCAATCTTGTTAGTGGCCCGGTCCAGCACACCCATGCGCAAAGCGTATGTTCCCGGTTTCAGTTCCAGCTGCCGGTCACAAGGTAGAAAGCGCTGTTGCATCATCTGCTGGTATTCGTTCGCCTTCAGGTTCGCGTTCACCGTCCCGCTGGACATGGTTGGCTTGTCCTTGTCTTTGCCGTAAGCCCAGACCGTGCAACTCAACCGCGCGAACTCCATGCCGCCGTCTTTCCGCTCGAAGGCCAGCGTGCGCGGATCGATATGGAAGGTCACCACTACTTTCTTGCTTTTCTCTGAAGGCGGTTCAACCTGGGCCTGAAAAACTACCTGCGTCGCCGCGGGCGCGTCCAGTTCCAGTGACCGGCTAAAGTTCTCCGCTACCGCGTCCGAGTCCTCTTTGTTGATCTTCTCCGGATCCAGGGCATAGTAGCCTTCACGGTAACGCAGGCTTACGTTCGATCGTGCGCTCTTCACCTGAATGGTGCGGAACAGCCCGTCCCACTTCTTGTTTTCCGGATAATACGTCAGCGTGTAGTAGGTAGACCCGTCCTCAATGCTGGTACGAAGGCCCAGGACCAGATCGTTGCTATTCTTGAACGATTTGCCTCCGGTGCTTTCCGCCATTGAGTCCATGGTGTGCTGGGAACCCAGATGATCGTCTTTGCCCAGCGCTCCGGCATCCACCGGATACACCGCTACCTGCGCCGCCATGAGCGAATCAGACACTTTTTTCACCAGGTCCGCATAGCTTTTGAAAGGAGCATTTCTCTGCAGGTTCTGGTTGACGGACTGGCCCACACCAGACTGTCCGGCACTCTTGAGACTTTGTCCATCCATGTTCAGCTGGTTCATTGATTCCGGGAAAAGCGTGAGCGGAAAGCTTTCGGAAAGCCAGATCAGGTTTTTCCGTCCCGGATATCCGGCCAGAACTTTTGCCAGCGCATTTAGCTGGTTCAGCGTTGTTTCAATGCCGCGTTCGCTGGTGTGATAGTCCCCTCGGGTGGCAAACGCAGAGGCACGTGATTCGATACTTTCGCTGTTGATTGTTTGCGCCGGTGGTCGATACTTTGCCACAGCTGCACTCAAAGACTTGTTATCCGTGGTGAAATCATGCAGCAACTTCAGCTGGTTTTGCAGGGCGAAGATGGCTACCGGCCGGCCCAGTTCCGCCGTACTCAGGAACTTTAGCAACTGATCGCGAGCATAAGCATGTTCTGAAAACTCGCCGTTGACCGTATCAAACAGGATCACGTTCAGGCTATTGGACTGGAACTTTGGCGCGTTCGTGACGACCGACGGCGGAAGTTGTGCCTGCACCGCTGGCATCGGTCTGCCGCCCGGATGCTCAAAATTGAAGCCACTGATCTTTTGCGGCTTGCCATCCTCAAGCAGGGTAAAGTCGGCAGCTTTCAAATCGGGCACCGGCTGGCCCTTGCTGTCGACGGCCACCACATCCACCACCACCAGCCGCGTATTGGTGCGCAGCACCTGGTCAGAGTGCATCACGTCTTGCGGCTGATCAGAAGCGGTTTGCGATGCACCACGGACATAGAGAGCTACAGCGAAAAATAAAAGGACAGAAAGAACGACGCGGTTAGCCAGTTTCATGGATCGCTCCTTACAGAATTTTCTTGACAGGAATATAGGAACCCAAAACTAAGGCACAACCACCTGCGCACTGGCAGTACCAATCTTGTTTGTGGCCCGGTCCAGCACACCCATGCGCAACGCATAGGTGCCAGGCTTCAGTTCCAGCTGCCGGTCGCAGGGTAGAAAGCGCTGTTGCATCATCTGCTGGTATTCGTTTGCCTTCAGGTTCGCGTTCACCGTCCCGCTCGACATGGTTGGCTTGTCCTTGTCTTTGCCATACGCCCAGACCGTGCAGCTCAATCGCGCGAACTCCATGTCACCGCTTTTCCGCTCGAAGGCCAGCGTGCGCGGATCGATATGGAAGGTCACCACTACTTTCTTGCTCTTCTCCGAGGGCGGCTCCACCTGCGCCTGGAAAACTAATTGTGTGGCCGCGGGCGCG
>DATCAX010000167.1:0-4626 GCA_036512375.1 Candidatus Angelobacter sp.
GAATCGCTTCATCTTCACCACGGGAGCCTCCTTAATAGGCTTGAGTGAAATTAGATTCCCGCGAAGAAGCATGTGTCAAGCGTCCTCGGCTGACAACGGCGTGCTGATCGACTCCAGAGATCGCTGCTCGGCGGGGACACCGATGAAGGCTTCAACCACTGCGGCGGCGATCATCAGGAGAGCTCCGGCGAGGTATCCGCGGAAGAGCGCGGTGCGCGAACCGGTCTGGATAAGCAGTCCAAAGATGAACGGCGCGGCCACGCCGCCGACGAGCGTCCCGGCGGCATAGAAGACGGCAATGGCAAGGCCGCGGATTTCAAGGGGAAAGATTTCGCTCACGGTGAGGTACGCGGAGCTGGCGGCTGCCGAAGCGACAAAGAAGATGATGGTCCAGCAGAGCGCCTGGGTTTGTGCCGTGAGCAGGCCTTGCTGAAAGAGCCATCCGCTCAGAGCCAGCAAGATGCCGGAGAGCGCATAAGTAATGGTGATCATTGGGCGGCGGCCCACGGTATCAAACAGGCGGCCGAGCACGAGCGGGCCGACGAAGTTTCCCAGCGCGAAAGGAAACAGGTAAAGCCCAACTTTCTCTGCCGGCAACTTGTAGAACTCGACCAGGACAAGCGCGTAAGTAAAGAAGATGGCGTTATAGAAAAAAGCCTGCGATGTCATGAGCGCCATGGCCAGCCACGAGCGCGAAGGATGCTGCACAGCGATGGCATGCCAGATTTCGCGAAACGGAGTGTGGTGGCGCGGACGAATACGGATGCGTGCATCGGGCGGGAGCGGCGGCAGCAGCTCAGGATGGTCAGTGGCGCGGCATTCGATATCGCGCATGATCTTCTCGGCTTCAGGTTCGCGACCGTGAGTCATGAGCCAGCGCGGGCTTTCAGGAATTGCGTGGCGGAGAAAAATGACAATCAGCCCCAGCACTGCCCCGATCCCGAAAGCCAGCCGCCAGCCGAGGCTGATGGGAACGATGCCGGTATCAAGCAACGCGATCACGGCGGCGGAGCCAATGGCCGCGCCGATCCAGAAGCTGGCATTGATGATCAGGTCAACGCGTCCGCGAACGCGGGCGGGAATGAGTTCGTCGATGGCGGAGTTGATGGCCGAATATTCACCGCCAATGCCTGCACCGGTAAGCGCGCGAAAAAATGCGTATGAAGCGAAGTTCCAGGAGAAAGCCGTCAACGCCGTGGCGGTGAGATAGAGCAGAAGAGTAATGGTGAAAAGGCGTTTGCGGCCGAGGCGGTCAGTGAGGTAACCGAAGAAGAGAGCGCCAGTAACGGCGCCGATGAGATAGAAAGTTGCACTGGCTCCAATCTGCGCGTCAGTGAGGGCGAGCGTATCTGGGCGCTTGAGTACTGCGCCGATAGCGCCGGCCAGCGTGACTTCAAGTCCGTCGAGTACCCATGTGATGCCCAGCGCGATGACGACCAGCCAGTGCCAGCGACTCCAGGGCAGGCGGTCCAGACGCGCGGGAATATCACTTTCGATGATCGAGTGCGTGATGGTTTCAGTGGCCACGCGGATAGGAATGCAGGTGGAAGGCGGCAGGATGTCCGGGCGGCAATTTGGCGAGGGGTTGCCGGTTGCATGAAGACCGCGAGCAGCGTCGTATCGTGGCCGTCGGTAAAAAACGGTTCACGCGGGCCGTCGATGCGAGCGCATGGACCGCGCAATCAATCCCAGGCCGCCGACGAGCAGAATCAGCATGACGAGCGTATGAAAGAGAGTGGCCGGCTGAAAATAAATATGCATGTTGGCGATCACGCCGGCCAGGATGAACAGCGCACCGGCAGCGGTGAGCAGCCATCCGATTTTGCTGTGGCCGTTGAAGAACAGAATACCGACGCCGAACAGCAGAGGAATAAGCGTGACGCCAAAGCTGTTGGCGCCCCAGAAGCTCCAGTAAGAGCCCATCACGGTGACCTGGTTGGAGATCAGGTATCCGCCGACGCAGGTCATGATGAAGCCGAGGGCGAATTCGCCCAGGCCGCCGGGCGTGCCGCCAACGTCGCTCATAGAACGGTTGTCCATGCGGGGAAGGATAGCAGAGGGCGAGTTGGACGCAAGGAAAAAACCCTATGGCGTGGCTGAAGCCGGAATCATTTTGTGCTTGGCCAGCAGGCCGCCAGTGGCGTGATCAACTTCAGCCAGCGCTTTCTGATATGAGATTTGCGCCTGCACCAGGCTTTGCTCGGCCAGGGAGAGCTGGTTCTGCGCGTCAAGCACGAAGAATATGGTCTGCGCGCCAAGTTGGTATTTGCGCTCTTCCGCGGAAAGATTTTTGGCCGCGAGATCGCGCGAGGAATGCGCCGCGGTGATGACAAGCTCAGCCTGCTCAAGATCGTGCACCGCGTTTTTTACTTCCGTGCTGATGCCCTGCTGCACGCTACGCATCTGGTAAAGGCTGCGGCGCTTGGAAACCAGCGCGGTGCCAAGATCGGCGGCGGCTGCGCTGTTATGGATGGGAAAACGCAATTGCAGGCTGATGCCGTAGGTGGGAAAGTTGAAGCCACCGAGTTGTGAAAGCGAATCAGTGAAGCCGCCGTTCGAAATCAAGAGTGGCGTGGGGCCGGAATTATCAAAGATCACGCCGCCGAGTCCGTTGGTGGCATAAGTGGCGCTCAGGCTGAGATCAGGGCGCAAGCTGTTGCTGGCAAGACGGGCATTGGCGTCATCGATAGCGAGCTGCTGGTTTTGTGCGTCGATTTCAGGACGGTTCTTGAGCGCGTCGGCCATTGATTCCTGAAGATCGACAATCTCCAGCTTGCCGTTGGTTTCCGCGGAGTCCGTGAGTTCAAGATCAACAGCGCCGGAGCGCGCGTCCAGATCGGCGCCGAGCGTCTGGCGCAGCGTGTTTTCCACCTGCTTGAGGCTGTACTCAGCCTGTATGACCGGCACTTTGCGCTGCGCCACCTGCGACTCTGAGCGATAAATATCGAGTGGCGGCAGCGCGCCCAGTTCAAGAGCGCGTTTGTCACGCTGGTAGCTGGCTTCGGCAAGTTCAAGCGACTGTTTCAGAACTTCCAGCGTCTTGCGCGCCTGCACCACGTCCCAGTATTGGTTGATCACGCGCTGCACCGTGTCATTCAACTGGGCTTCAAAGTTCGCGCGTGACTGCCGCACGCCGCGCTGGGCAATGATGATGGGAGCGCGATTGGCAAACAATCCGAAGCGGCGAAGCAGCGGCTGCGAAAGTGAGAACGTGAGACCTGACGTGAACGACGGATTCACGGTTTCAAAGGCGCTGTTGGTGGTGAACCGCGTGGTGCTCATGCCCACGCTGACGCCGGTGCCGGTTTGAAATAGCTGTGAATAGCCGGCACTGGATGTCTGGCTCAGCGTGCTGAGAGTTGCCGCTCCGTTCAGTGAAGAAGCACTGGGCGAGATCGATCGTGTGGGTGCGAAGCCGGTAATGAGAAGCGGATCGAAAGGCGAACGGGCGCGCTGCACGGCGAACTGCGAAAGATCAAACTGGGCGCGGTCGACGCTGAGGTCACTATTGTTCAGCAGCGTGAGCAACACGGCATCTTCCAGGCTCAGTCGGAGTTTGCCCGCGACAATGAATTCATCCACGCGGCTGGGGCCCTGCACCTGCGTGGGTGCGGCCGGCCGATGTATAAGGTTGCCGGTGGAAGGCTTCGTCGGCGTGAGTTGCGCGTAAGCGCCGAGCGCGGAGAGCAGCAGCAATCCAAGAATGCATTTACGAATGATCATGGCGATAGTCCTGGTTACTCGTAACGGATGGCCTCCACCGGATCCAGGCGCGCGGCCTGCCGCGCCGGGTATATCCCGAAGAGCAGCCCAATGGAAACGGAGAAAGCAAAAGACAGCAAGATCGAACCTAAGGTTGTGACGGTGGACCAGCCGGCAAGCCATGCGATAAGGCGCGAGATGCCGAAGCCGAAGGCAATGCCGAGAAGTCCTCCCATGAGCGAGATAAGGACAGCTTCCACCAGGAATTGGCGGATTACGTCACGCTGACGCGCGCCCAGAGCGCGGCGCACACCAATTTCGCGCGTGCGTTCCAGAATGGCGGCAAGCATGATATTCATGATCCCGATTCCGCCGACCAGCAGGCTGATGCTGGCAATGGCAACCATGACAAGATCGAAAATATGTTGCGTGCGCTGCTGCTGGGCCAGCAATTCGGCGGGAGCAATCACGCTGAAGTCGCCGGCGTCACGATGAGAAATGTTGAGCAGTGACCGTACTACCTCCGCTGTGGGCAGGGTATCAAGCGAAGACGACAACTGAAGGTATATCCCGTCAATTTCGTCTTTCATATTGCTGCGGCTGTCTTCCAGCCGAAACATCGCGGCATACAGCGGGACATAAATCAGGTTATTCAAGTCCTGCGCCGGCAGAGAATCTACTGATGTCTGCGCGCTCAGTTGTGGTCCCACAACGCCGACTACGTGAAACCACGCTTCGTTGATCTTCACATACTGGCCGACCGCCTCAGTCTGTCCAAACAAACTTGCCTTGGCGCCCTGGCCCAGCACGGCAACCGGCGCGGCGCGATTATTTTCCGCGTCGTCAAAGAACCGTCCTGCTACCACCTTGAGGCTGCCGATCTGCTGATAGTTCGGCGAAATCCCATACACCACCGGCATATCG
>DATCAX010000168.1:0-3010 GCA_036512375.1 Candidatus Angelobacter sp.
GAGGGTTTCTTGAAATTGATTTGATTCGTGCCGAGTTTCATTGTTGCCCATTGAATAGCAAAAATCGTTCCTTTTATGAACTCCGCCTTGCTAGGTGCTTGCTGGATGCTTCGTCATAGGGAGGAAAACTGAATAAGGCATCATACCTGCTTTCCAAGATTAGATGGAGTCTGAACAACCATGTCCACATTGCAAGCGCGTTCATTTCAGTATTTATACTGCTGAACGCTGCGCGGCTCGTCATCAAGTGACGAGCGGGATGACGGATTACATAAACGAAGAAAGAAAAAAGCGGGAAAAACAAGTTCCGCTTCAAACAAATGAAAAAATAGAGCAACCTGAGCCATTAAACTAGAGAATGTCATTTAATTTTTCATTCCTGTCTGACTTTAGCTTGATTATGGCCTGATTTTGATACAGATCCGTTTGCGATGACGGGCGGGGAATATTGGGAGACAAAGTGCCGCAAATCGAACCCTAACCTGACTCTCGCAGATTTTGCGGGAAAAGATCTTTTTTCTTAGGAAACCGAAGCACGGCACCCTTCAGGTCGGCCACACATCGGCAACCTGGTCCTGGTAAATTCGTGGGGGCGGTTGTTCTGGCAAGGACCAGTTCAGCTGGTGCATTATCATGGCCTGGGCGGGTTCGGGCTGGGTGATCCGCGGCAGACAGATCGCTCCGCCGGCCTTCAGTTTGAACCACACCTCCACTTGGACGATGCGCTGGAACTGGTCGAGCAACTGCCAGGGACTCAACCCCGGAGCACTTGCCTTGAGTTTCTGTTTCAAGCAAACCCACAGGCAGTAGCCCAGAAACGCCACCAGCACGTGCGCTTCAACTCGCGGCCCTACCCAATGCCAGATCGGCCGAATGGCCAGTTCGCTCTTCAACGCTCGAAACACGGCCTCGACCTCCGTCAGTTGCACATACATCCGCCACAAGGCTTCCGGGCGGTGATCGCTCAAATTGGTTCGCAATAAATACGCGCCATCCCGGTGTTGCGCCAGTCGTAATGCCTGCCGATCCCAGTGCCAGCTCAGTTTGCCCTCCTTCCAATCGGTGGACACATCGTGCCAGGCTCGCGGCCAGCGTTCGGACAATCGTCCCAAGCGCATCAGGACCTTGTCCGAATCGGCCAGCGTGCCCTTACGAATCGAACGGCGCAGCCGCACCAGGTCCCGCATCAAGCCACGAATCTGTCGCCAACGCATGGCCTCTTCTTTCTTGGCCCGCTCCACACTGCGCGCTAGCACATACGTCTCCTGGTCCTGCGCAATCAACTGCACCTGCACCGATTCGTTGATCTGTTGCCAGGAGCCTTCCAACAACTCTTTCTCGTAATCTCCCAGCCGGTGTCGGGGTGTGCCCACGACGTATTGCCCGCCTCGCTCCCGTAATCTCTGCAGGTTGGCTTCGCTGACTATGCCCCGGTCGAACACCCAGATTCGTCGGGCCCGGCCATGTTTGGCTTCCACCTGATCGAGCATCGCTTCCAAAGTTGTGACATCCGCGCGGTTCCCGTCAAACACTTCGTAGCTCAGCGGAAAGCCTTCCGGCGTCACCACGATGGCAATCACCAGTTGCGCGCAATCGGGCCGGTGATCCCGGGAATAGCCACGCGCCGCTTTTTCAACGCCCTCGGCTTCCCCTTCAAAATACGTGCTGGTCAGGTCGTAGAGCAGCACATCAAAACTGGCCCCAAAGAGATCGCGCCATTTGTCGGCCAGATGCCGCTCCAACGCGTCCTTGTGCGCCACCATCCGGTCCAGGGCCCGATACAGCCGATCCTTCTCCGCCACGGCCGCGGTGCTGTCCAAGAGCAGATCCATCGCGGTTTGAGGAAACCATTTTTCATGAATGAACAACTCACTGCGCGGATCACACAGCCGGTTGACGACCAGAAGTTCCACCACTTTGGCCCAGGGCACCTCGCCGCGCTGCTCGCCCAAAGCGTCTTGCCAAAACGCTCGCAGTCCAAGGTCCTCCCACAACTTGCAACCGATCCAGCAATCTCCGAAACGCCGTGGCCGACGCACCACCAGACTGGAGAGAATCACCTCGGCCACATCGTCAGCGGCCACCGGCACTTGTCCCTCGCGATCGGTGAACAGCCGCAACTGCCGGCGTTGACCATCTTCGTGTATGGCCTCGATCGTGCGCTGCCACCGTTCCACCTGCGTGGTGTTGAGTTCGCCCAGATGCAACACCGTGCGTTGCACCACGCGTTTGCGGCTCACGCGAAGACTTTCCGTGAGGCTGTAGTAAACGTGGCGCTTGCCGTCTTTACATCGCTCGTGCGCCTTCAGAAACATGCCGGCATTCTGACACGGTCCAGCGTCGGCTGTCTACGGGCTGGGTCTTCCCACAGGCTTCCGACGCTCGCCTCACGCAAAATCCCCAGCAAATCGCCACCGACGTTCGCGAAAAAAATCCAAAACAAGTGAAATCTGCGAAAGTCGGGCTAAGCCGGAACGATTCAGTTGAGCGCATATTTTCGGGATGATTTTTTGTTTTCATGCTTGAAGCGAGTCAACTGCGTGGCAGTTGGGTAACGCTGTGAGTTTGGCCAACATTTCGCGCCACCAGTTGCGATGGGCGGCTCCGCGGACGGCCAGTTTGAGCGTGGGTTTGCCGCCGGCCCGGCTCCAGACCGCGGCGCGTCCAAACAATCGCCAGCGCAGGGTGTTCAATTCGCATTTTTCCAACTGCCCCAATCGCCGCTGCAACAGCACACAGAGGTTGTAAGGGGCGATCGCCAGATGGTGCAGGGCTTCCGTGCCCCAGAAGTTTTCCACGCACAGCCGCTTGATCCCAAACTGTCCGCCCAGTTCCTTGATCCGGTTTTCCAAGTCCGCCCGGCCATTATAGCGCCGCCACACCGTCAAGGCGTCCACACTGGACGGCAGGTTGGTGGTTAAGGCTTGAAACCGGTATCCCGCCAGTTCCAACAAGGTCTTGCCACCCGCCTGCGGACGGTCTTTGACCCGCTGCCGGATCACGATCAACC
>DATCAX010000169.1:0-2276 GCA_036512375.1 Candidatus Angelobacter sp.
CGCGTTGTGTCATCCCCGGATACATCTGGCTTACGGGACGACAATATTCTGGCGTTGAGCTTCCTTTATGTGTTTCGGCGAAACACTCAGCGCCAAATCTTCGATTTCTGATCCATTGCCAAGGCGATCAAGCACCCTCCAACCCATTTTTTCTTTCTCAAAGAGTGTCACGTGATTGCTCAAATCTTGCTTGAGAGTTCGTCCGACTATCCAAATCCCGCCTTCCTTAAGGGCATGAAAAGCGGCGTGGATGCCTTTCACCAGTTCAACGTGAGAAAAGTAGCCCACATTCAAGATATTCATCGTGCGCAGTATGTGGCAGGAGTCCGGAATGCATTCGAATACCGACTGCTGTCTCAGATGAAAACGGGGAT
Organism: Candidatus Angelobacter sp.; assembly: GCA_036512375.1. Lineage (GTDB taxonomy): Bacteria > Acidobacteriota > Terriglobia > Terriglobales > Acidobacteriaceae > Angelobacter. The sequence goes on from DATCAX010000169.1 coordinate 375, forward strand.
CTCGCGTACTAAATTGCGCAACGCTGGGGTGAATGGTGGAGATTCTGCTCACCTGGTAGCTATCGTTACCAACGGATTCCATCCAATCTTGGGGCAGCGGAAGCCGAGCGAATTTCTTTCTCGCTCTGGCGGCAATCCAACGGTTGAGCGGGTATCGCCAGGATTCAGGTTGTTGAAATGACACTACAATTCGCCATTTCAGGTATTGCAGCGGCTGGCCATCGGGTTCAACGATATAACTTCCGCCGCCTCGCAAGGACAGTCTTATAAATTCTAAAATCGTGTCAGAAGCTCCAAATGTTGCGCGCGGAAAAACTTCAAAGATTTTTTTTGCCCACTCCAGGGAAGTCAATGCATGGGATACGGCGCGATCTTGCACGCGCAGTTCAGTATCGGCGCGATAAAACTTCTCCATCCACCGCATAGCGATCTCGTCGAGGTCTTGAAAGCGATTGGGGAGAGTCGTGCGGTAAGTTCCGTTTGAAGTTCTCAGCCTAAGACTTATGTCCTCGAAAATCTGAATCTGCTCCTCCGTAGGATTTTCGCCGACATCTAGAAGATCATAGGAAACAGGTCGATGTGCGATCCGCCCGCAATCGCGTGCGCGAAGATATTTCTCAGGTTCGCGGATTCCGAATCGAAGCAGGAACCCCATCCTATCCTTTCGCCCTGGCCTGAGACGTTTTGCTCTTAAGGGACGGTGTCGCAAGATTTCTTTCCAGACGGCAGCCCCGTTCACCAAAATGCCCACCTCGCCCATGGCAGGCTCGCATAATACCTACAGCCCAATTCGGTCTGCCGGGCACAATTTGGGAGACATAGAGCAGGTCCGCCGGGTTAGTGCTGCGGAGCAAGGGATCCTGATCTTGGTTCAATTGCATATGTCACTAAAGCGCGATCTGTCCGGCTGGAAAAGCTGGCTGGAGTAGCCGAGCTGGCATCTCTTTCCTTAACAATGGCCAAAAGAACCGAAGTATAGGCAACCGCAAAATAGGGGAAAAATTGGTATGCTTCTGGCGCAAAAAGGGCGCCCACGGCAAACCCAATTAATGAACTATGCAGCGCTCCAATAAACAACGTAGTTTCAGCATCGAGATCACGCCTCCGTCTTAATCGTCTCAGATTAGAGAAGCCGCGGGCGAAGAACATAAGGTAAATAATGAGAGCAGGAATGCCGCCTTCAACGGCGATCTGAAGGTACGTCATGTGGACTTCATGCCAGTCTCCAGAGACGATGACGAAATTCTCGACTCCAGTGCCCAGTATAGGGTAATGCCCGATTACCTCCAGCGCACGTATCATCAGCTGTTTGCGAGCTTCGAAAGAACTTTCCGCTTTCGTTTCCGTCGTTGTTTCCAGGTCTCCGCCAGCAATCGCTGCAAACCGATCCTTGAGCTGCCTTCCGCCCACTACCATGATGAGCGTCCCTAGTACTACCGCAATGACAATCAGATGGGGGCGACGGCCTTTCACGCCGAAGTGCCACAGGCACACCGACCCCGCTATGACCAAATCAATGAAACCTGCTCGTGACGCGGTGAGAAACAATGCCGAACACATCGCGAGCATGGCAAGCACCCATGACATCTTCCTGACGCCGCTTTTCGCATTAAGAAGGAAAGCAAGACAGAATGGAAGCGAAAGCACAATAGCAAACGCGAGATCATTCGGGTTGGAATAGATTCCTCCCAGTACGCCCTCAAGCCGGGGATGACCTTGACTCTTGGCGATCGAGGCCACCGCAATCACTGCGACGGAGCCGGCCTGTATGAAAATTATGCGACGCAATCTTGGGAAATCTATTACCACCAGGAATGTGAGCACCCAAACTAGGAGGACCTTGGAAAAATCAAGGGTATGGTAGAAGGCGCCACCCCTCCACAGTGGAGAGAACGCTGCCGA
>DATCAX010000170.1:0-2937 GCA_036512375.1 Candidatus Angelobacter sp.
GTGTCCTCTCAAGGACACGAATCCTAGCCCATGAACTTTCAGCTCCTTATTGACTCGATTCCTGCGCTGATCCCCACCACTCCGCCCGAAGGCTACCTTGATTTCTTCAATCAAATTTGGCTGGGGTACGTTGGCGTCTCGTTAGGGGAATCTGCAGGGCTGGAAATGGACGGTCGCGATTCACCCTGAAGAGGTCGCAGGAAGTCGAAGCCTTCGATTGGTATATCCCGGCATGGCTCAAATTGTTGACTTCGGAATCGAATGAGCATTCTCAATGGAGCATAAACGGACATATAGATTCTGGCGCACAGCCGCGGAATGCTTGCTAGCCAGCATGGGCTTAGCAGTGTTGACATTTGTCAGCATTCGTCTCCATGTCATTCCTTCCACGGTTGCGGTCCTCTTTTTCTTTCTCATCGTACTGATTTCCCTGTGGGCTAGGTTCGTTACGGCAGTCTTTGTCAGCAGCCTGGCCATCTTATGCTTTGACTATTTCTTTACGCCACCGATTTTCAAGTTTCGGATGAGCGAACAGGCGGACATTGTCGCACTGATTGCGTTTTCGAGCAGTGCCTTCATCATTACCCGCCTGATGTCGAGGGTAAGGGGGCGGACCGCCGAACTCCAGCAGACCAACGAGAAGTTGCGGGGGGAATTAGTGCTACGCAGGACTGCGGAAGAAGCGTATTCCGAGAGCGAAGAGCGCTTCCGAGTCGTCGCAGGTTCGCTGCCCGAGCCTTTGGCCGACATCGCTCCCGACCAGGGCTACCGGTTCGCCAACAAGGCTTTTGAGCAGTGGTTTGGCTTGACCTCGGAACAAGTTAAGGGCCGCTCGGTTCGGGAAGTGACGGGTGAAGAAGTTTACGGAACCATTCAGCCTTACATAGAGAAAGCATTGCTAGGCCAGAGCGCCAGGTTTGAGGGGTACCTCTCCTACGAGAAGGCTGGGCGGCGATATGTCCAAATTGACTTTGTTCCCCGCAGAGATGAAGGCAGGGAAGCTTATGGCCTCTACACCCTCCTTAAGGATTTGACGGGATTGAAGGAGGCCGAGGAACAATTTCGGGGAATCGTGGAGGCCGCACCTGATGCAATCGTCCTTGCGAACTGGGAAGGACGAATCGTCATGACAAATCCCCAAGCAGAGCGCATGTTTGGGTACGCACAACAAGAACTCATTGGCCAGCCGGTCGAAATTCTCGTGCCCGACCGCTTTCGGAGGGAGCACATTGACCACCGATCAGCCTATTCAAAAAGGCCGGTGGCCCGCGCCATGGGAAAGGGGCTGGAACTCACTGCAGTGCGCAAAGACGGTAGCGAGCTTCCCGTCGAAGTCAGCCTGGCCCCCGTGGAGACTGCGAATGGCACCGTTGTTGCATCTATCATTCGCGATATCACGGAGCGCAATCAGCTCGCGCAGCAGACTCGACGGGCGACCATCCTGGAAGAGCGTAGTCGCATAGCTCGCGATGTCCATGACAGCTTGGCCCAGGGATTCACAGGCATCGTTTTGAACTTAGAGGCGGCCGAAGAGAGCGCAGAGAACCTGACTGAGGAGGTACGGCATCGCATCGGGCGTGCGCGGGATGTGGCACGCGAGAGTCTGGCAGAAGTGCGCCGATCCATTTTGGCCTTATCGAGTGCTTTGCCCGTACACGGCGATTTGCCCAATTCAATTCGCGAATTCGTGGCCCGCTACTCGTCGATCATAAAAACCCGCGTGTTTTTTTCCGTCCAAGGAACGCCGCGACACCTGGACTCGGCCATCGAGGAAAACCTCCTGCGCATTGCTCAGCAAGCAACAGACAATGCCCTGCAGCATGCTCGCGCCAGCTCCATCCGCATCGAGCTCGCTTATGATGGAACGACGGTGCAACTTACAATCGTGGATGACGGGCAAGGGTTCGAAGTTAAAGAGACTGGTCGCGGGTTGGGACTTCGCGGCATGCGCGAGCGCTCAGAAGAAATCGGTGGGAAGTTGGAGCTAAAAAGCCAACCCGGAAAGGGCACACGAGTTGCGGTCACGGTGCCGTGGCCCCCGACGGCTTCCCAATGAGAAAGAAATCCAAGCCGGCTCTCGTCAAACAGATCCGCTGATTCATTGCGGATGATCATCGCATTGTCCGCGAAGGGCTGGGAGCATTGGTCAGCTCCCAGCAGGATATGAAGATTGTCAGCGAAGCGGCGAATGGCCGGCAGGCCGTTCAACAGTTTCTTCTGCATCGCTACCCACTAGTCCTGCTAGTTCAGCTTCCTCTGGGAAATGCTGGAATCGTTCGATCAGGGCCGCCCTTTCGAACAAGGCTGCGAGTTGCTTTTTACCATTAGTGCGAGCATGTGTAGATAGAGAGTGTAATTTGCATAAACGAGAACCTCGCCGTGCATCACAGTTGAAAGATGGTCCTGAGTCTACTTAGAGAGAGGAGGACGTTTCTGAGCGCCCTTTCCCCCGATCACCAAGAATGCCGCTATTACCACTAACACTACGACATAGAGTATGATTTCCATAAATCTTGCCTCTTCCTTCGTATTCTGATCAATCCCTTATACGTCTGTCGTGCTAGCATGCCTGTGGTCTTGATCACTCTCCGCAGTGATTCAAATCACATTCATAACCTAACGCTTTGATGGCGCGGTATGGTCAACACATTCACACGTGCGCCAAGAGTTGTCAGGTTGAGCTGTGACTTCGAACTCGAAGCCGATCAACATGTTTTTGAGGGGCTGCTCTCCGCTCGGTGTGGGGCAAGAACGTGCCCGCCATGGTGCAGGCGGCACTATTGTGCGGCGACGCGGCCCAATTGAAGCCGGGTCTGGAGAAATCGAAGGATCGTGTCGCGCGCGATCATCCCGACGATGTGCCCCTCGGAGAGGACCGGCATCTGGTTGATGTCTTCGTTCTGCATGCGATCTAGAACGCTGAGGGCAGCCTCGTCG
>DATCAX010000171.1:0-4547 GCA_036512375.1 Candidatus Angelobacter sp.
TTCCACCATACGCATGCTTTCGGGCATTCTTGCGGGCCAGGATTTTGCCTGCGATCTTCATGGCGACGAATCACTAACGCGGCGGCCCATGGCACGCATCATCACACCTTTGCGACTGATGGGAGCAGAAATCAGCGCCGCTGCGGGCGATCGGCCTCCGCTGCATATTCGAGGCGGTAAATTGCGCGCGATCGATTACATGACGCCAATCGCCAGTGCGCAGGTGAAATCCGCGGTGCTGTTTGCCGGGCTGTTTGCCGACGGCGAAACCACCGTTGACGAACCTCACAGAACACGCGACCACACGGAACAAGCGTTGCGGGCCTTTGGAGTTGAACTTTCGCGCAGCCGCAATCGCGTTACGCTGCAAGGCGGCCAGAAGCTGACAGCAATCCAGGCCGCGGTTCCGGGAGATATTTCTTCCGCCTCGTTCTTTATGTGTGCCGCGGCGTTGTTTCCCGGTTCCAACCTGGTGATCGAAAGCCTGCTGCTCAACCCAACGCGCGCTTCCCTGCTGGACGTGTTGAAGCTGCTGGGTGCGCGACTCTCCGTGATTAATCTGGAAGAACATCACGGCGAACTAGTTGGCACGGTGAAGATCGAGCACAGTAAGCTGACGGGAATCACCATTGAAGGAGCGCAGTCTGTGGCGCTCATCGACGAGTTGCCGGTTCTTGCCGCAATTGCGCCATATACACGCGATGGCATTGACATCCGCGATGCAAGAGAGCTGCGCGTAAAAGAGTCTGACCGCATTGCCCTTGTTGCCAAAAACCTGCGCGCGATGGGCGCCGAATGCGAAGAGCGTGAAGACGGACTTCGCGTTCCAGGAGGCCAGAAGCTGCACGGAGCGGAAATCGATTCCGGCGGCGATCATCGCATCGCCATGGCGTTTGCCGTGGCCGCGTTGCGGGCAGAAGGCCAAAGCGTGATCCATGGAGCAGAGTCGGCGCGGATTTCGTTTCCAGAGTTTTTTGAGATGCTGGAGAGTGTGGTGGAAAGATAGCGTTTTCTGGAATCCCGAGCGTGAGCGAGGGAACCCTATCAGCACCGATGAACTGCAGGCGAGGAATAGAAAATCTTGCAGGTCCAGTAAAAGTTTTGGGCTGCGATAGGGCTCCCTCGCTTCGCTTCGGGATTGCAGAAAAAAATCAAAAAACCAAATTTTCCTTCGACAACTTCAGCCCATCCAGATTTCCCAGCACGGTCACTGCAACTTTGTCATGATGGAAAAGTGCGTTGGCCATTTCGCATACTTCCTCACCGGTAACCGACTCGATCTGATCAATCGTCTCATCCAGGCTGAAGAAGCGCTCAAAATACATTTCCTGGCGCGCCAGATTTGACATGCGGGACGTGCTTGATTCCAGGCTCAACATCAGCCCGCCCTTCAACTGGTCCTTCGCGCGACGCAACTCGTCGGCGGCGATGGGCCCCGACTTCAACTCAAGGAATTCAGCCAGAACGTGGTCCACCACCTTCCGCACTGACTCCACTGACGTGCCGGCATAAATCGCCATGCAGCCGGTGTCGCGATAAGGATTCAGATCGCTATAGATCGAATAAACCAAGCCTTGCTCTTCGCGGATCTTCTGGAACAGACGCGAACTCATGCCGCCGCCCAGCACGGTGTTAAGCACGTAAGAGACGTAGCGCTTTTCGTCGGAGATGGGATGCGACGGCACTCCCAGGCAGAGTTGTACCTGCTCCAATGACTTCTTGTTCCGCGTAATCACGCCCGGTGTGACCGCAGGCGCAGGCAGATGGAAGCCGTTGGGCACACGGTCCAGCCCGGAGAAGCGCTCTTTAATCAACTGCACAAATGCATGATGGTTCAGATTGCCCGCCGCCGAAATAATCATGTTGTTCGGCGAGAACCGCTGGCGATAAAAATTAAAGACCTTCTCCTGCTCAAACGAACGGACAGTTTCTTTCGTCCCCAGAATCGGCTTGCCCAGCGGATGGTCTTTCCAGAAATTCTGGGTAAAGATCTCATGTACCAGATAATCCGGATTGTCCTCATCCATTTTGATCTCTTCCAGAATCACGCCCTTCTCGCGGGTAATGTCCTTGGGATCAAAAGTTGGGTTCAGCACTAAGTCACTCAGAATGTCGATCGCTACCGGCAAGTGTTCATCCAAAACTTTAATATTGAAGCAGATGGTTTCTTTGCCGGTAAATGCGTCCATGTTGCCGCCAATAGAATCCACCTGGCGGGCAATGTCGCGCGCCGTGCGCGTCTTGGTCCCTTTAAAGACCATATGCTCGGTGAAGTGCGAAATGCCATTCAGTTCGGGCGACTCGTCGCGCGAACCAGTCTTCATCCAGATTCCAATGGCAATGGAACGGATGTGGGCCATCTCTTCACTCAGCACGATCAAACCGTTAGGAAGAACTTCGCGTTGAATGTTTCTGGGCTCGGTCAAAGGAGGTCGGGTTAGGACTGCTGTTTCCATCTCTGGTTCACATTTGATTCTTACACACTGGAAATGGTCGCAAGGTTAATTATATGTCTTTATAAATCAATAACTTAGTTCGGCCTTAGTCGATTTCGACTCTTTCTGGCCCTAAGCGTGTAGAATTTAAGGTGTACCCGATTTTTCCATGCCTGAGCCACTCCAAGACAGCCTTCTAGGCCTTGATTATCAAGAGCTTAGCGGCATTGCACAAAAATATGGGCAGCCCGAATTTCGGGCGCGCCAGCTTTTTGACGCTCTGTACCCTCAGCGGCTCCCGGCGCTCGACTCCGTCTCTACCTTGCCCAAAGATTTTCGCGCCGCGCTGCAACAAGAAGGTCTCGACATTCGTCACCCTCACATTGAAAAAAAATTTCAATCGACTGACGGCACCATCCGCTACCTCATCGCCATGGCTGACGGAGAAACCGTTGAGACCGTCTGGATGCCCGAAGGCGACGACGGCGAGACCGGTGACGGCACTGAAGCTGGCGACTCAGAGTGGCATCGCGCAACGATCTGCGTTTCCAGCCAGGTAGGTTGCGCAGTGAACTGCCAGTTCTGCCTCACGGCTTTGCTGGGCGTCAAACGCAACCTGAGCGCCGGAGAAATCGTTGGCCAGGTCATCGCCGTGCTGAATGACCGCCATGTGGACATGGAACGCCAGCGCGTCAACATCGTCTTTATGGGCATGGGCGAACCCTTTCTGAACTATCCGCACTTCATCAAGGCCGTGCGGCTGCTGGTGGAAGGCGTGGGCTTTCCCGAATCACGCATGACCGTCTCAACCTCCGGCATTATTCCCCGCATCCATGACTTTGGCGCCGAGCCGGTCCGGCCCAAGCTGGCCATCTCGCTCAATGCGTCCAATGACCAGGTCCGCAGCAGCATTATGCCTATCAACAAAAAGTGGAACCTGGAAATGCTGATGCAGGCCGCCCGTGACTTCCCTCTGCGCAATCGCGAGCGCATCACCTTTGAATACGTCCTGCTCGACGGCGTGAATGATTCCGCTGCTCACGCCCGTGAAGTGACGGAGCTTCTGCGCGGCATCCGCTGCAAAGTAAATCTCATCGCGCTCAATCCCGGCCCCGGCATCCAGTTCGGTACGCCCACGGAGCAGAGCGTCCAGATTTTCAAAGACCTACTGGTCAAAGCCGGTATCCCGGCATTTGTGCGCCGTCCGCGCGGCCGGGACATTTACGCCGCCTGCGGACAGTTGAAGCGGACAATGGCCTAAGCGGGTCTCTCATTAAGCTTGTATCCACCATAAGCTTCCAAAGTGCAACAAGCTTGCAAGTATTACAAACTTTCATGACGGCACAGGGTGGAGCAGGCATTCATGCCTGCGTTTAATGCTTGGGTAAGTGACGGCTTTAGCCGCCGAGGTAGAGACTTTCGATCCAGCGAACTTCAGCGCTTCGCGTAAAAGTAATAGTCCGCTTCGTAACTACTCTTAAACTCCACTTCCCCGCTCTGCTGCGTACATTCCGACACCGCCGGCGCAAGCCCGGCCACCGTGTTCACTCGCTGGATTGACGTCACCCCACTCAGCGCGCCGCTCCCGGAATTCGCAGTCACGGTCACCAGCAGCCATGGGATCGCCCTGGGATCAGGCGCGTCAACTTTGGCCGCCATCTTGCCGGTAATCTGGCTGCCGTCGTTGAGTTGCCATGTGGGCCCGCCAAAATGCTTGCCGATCAACTTTCCCTGCTCATCGAATAACCCAGCTTCGGGCACTTTCAGCGTCCATGCCGGCCTGCCGTCAGCGTCGGGCCGGCAGACATAGATCTGGAAACCTCTGGCGCTCGCCATAAAGACAAGATCTTCGCCCGCTGGGGCTTGAATGGAATCGGGGACAGTTGGTTTTTGCACGGAGGGATTTTAGCAGGTACCCTCCCCCTCCCCGTCGATTAGCATTCCAAAGGGCTTACACAATTCAACCCCGGGGATAGCTCGTGTGGCACCGCCGCCCTCGGCGGTGAGTTTCCCAATTCTCCGTGTCTCCGGGGTAGGTTTGCTTTCGGATCACCCGATCACCCGATGTCCCGATCACCCGATTCTGACAGCCCTCTGCCTGCGTCCCTCAGC
>DATCAX010000172.1:0-2331 GCA_036512375.1 Candidatus Angelobacter sp.
GACGCCATCGAACACGAAGCCCGCGAAAAACTCCACTACGCCAAGCCCGGCGAAGTCATCTACTCGCTGCCCGCCCCGCCTTCCGCCCAGCCGCAGCCATCAACCTCCGGCAAATAACCGCGCCAAGAGTGAGCACCCAGCAGCCAAGATGAACGAATGACTTGAGGTTTCACCACACCAACCGAGTCAAAGCTGCCCCGTGCCCCATCCTTGCGCGTTTTTCCTGGCGCAAGGGTGGGATACCACAACCCTTCACTCAGGGGCTTTTCTATTCCCTTATCCCAATTCCGTGTTCACCGTTTCTCCGCCCTCCACAGCCAGGGTAAACGCAGAAAAATCACATGATTTGGTTGCCAAAAGGCCACTATTAGCGCTAATTAGGCCTAATTTGGTACCTAAATGGGTAACTCCCGACAGCCCTTTGCTCAATTCCGGAACCTTCCAAGCAGCCTTCTCTCAGAATCAGGCACCCTGCGTGGTTATCTCCTCGACAAAGTGCAACCTTATAAGCGAACATTTGGCACCAAATCGCGACCATTTAAGCGACCGTTTAACGTCTTTTTGTAACCATCCAAGCGAACGTTTGCACCCTGCTAAACTCCGTTATCGGTTCACTGTCCACTGTCTTCAAAACTCCACATGTGCCCGCACCGACCCCACCCACACAGGTCCGCGGTCGCGGTTGTACCCAGGGTTGTCGATGTGCTGCACGTCGAGCGCATAGAACAGCCCCTTCCACGCGTGCCAGTTGTAGTAGCCCTCTTCGATCGTCTCGCGCCCATAGTTGAGATTCCCGTCGCCCAGCAGAAACCCTAACCCTCCATATTTCAGATAGTTCTGGTGGTCGCGCTTGATCGCATTCGACACCACAGCCAGCCCGATCTTGTCTGCCGGTCGATGCCAGCGCGCTCCAGCGTAGTCGCCGCCCGCCTCCACCGTCTCATCCACTTCCGTGTAAGCGAACGATTCGTGCTGCCCTTCGTTCCATCCAAAACGCCCAAACGCGCGCAGATTTTCGCTCACATCCTGTACAGTGTTATAGCCAAACCCATATTTCAACGCCCCAAAATGCTCGTGGAGAACAATATCCGGCGTCTTGTCCGCTCCTGAAAAAAATGCACGAACAGCCTCGCGATAAGTGCCCATGTGTGCGCGATTGGCATAGAACAAAACGCGTTGCGTTCCTTTGCGCTTTGCAATAAATCCGCGCCGTAACTCGAATTCGCCGTTCTGTCCGTGTGCGCGGCTGAAAGCCCAGTCCATGTCGGTTCCGTTCGCCACAACAGGCATGGCAAAGAGCCCGTAGCGCAGGCTCCACGCTTTGTCGTCGTATTCGGCCATGCCGCCGACCGTATAGCCGCGTGTATCGGCCGCGTAGTCCCACGCGCCGTTGTTGTCTGCTGTCCAGTTCATGAATTGGAGGTGACTGTCAGTACCAACCTCGTTGACGTCGAAGAAATCCGGCAACGTCATCTTGCCGGCGCGGAACTCGATACGGCGAACGGGAACGCTGGGAGCAAGTGAGTAGGGCCCCGGATCCTGCGCCGTGGTTTCGTTGCTCAGGCCAATGACCTGGTGAATCTGATAGCGGGCCAGGTATGGCGTGGGTCCAAGATTAGGATTGCGAACGACATCAAGGTTAGTGAAGCCGGCAAGTCCCAAGGCCTCGCCCAGTCCGCGGCCGCCGGTGCTTTCCACGTCCAGAATCAGGTCGGTGCTGTAGCGGATTGATTGAGTGGGCCGGAAGACCGTATAGAGCGTGCCTACCAGAGAAGTCTTGTATTCGCCCCTGCCAATAAGGCTGTTCGCTCCCTGGTAAGGAGAATGAAAGGGCAGGGCGCCCTGGAAGATGATGTTTGCCTGACCGGCGAGCCAGTAGCGGCCTCCGTTGGAGTGGGGAGACATGGTCAGAACGGGAGCATCCTGCGCGGGTGGCTGAACGGTAGAAGATTGCGGGTCGGGGGCAGATGGCGTCGGCGCTGGTGTTTGTGCAGCCGCAAGCCCAATCGCGAGCGACAAGACGCAAGCCAGGCGCGTGAAGGTTGAGAAGGCCGGAATGGCGCGGCGAGCGGGCATAGAATGGAGGAGGATCTATACCCCCACTGGGTTAATACCATACCGGGGGTGGGTACTGTCAAGAACAGGAGGCGGACAATGTCGCATCAGGACCGGGAAAAGCTTAAGTTGTTGCAAAGGTTGAGAAAAGTGCGCGGCCAACTCGATGCAGTGGAGCGCTCGCTGGCAGCCGACGAAGATTGCGGCGGACAACTGATGCTGCTGGCCGCGGTTCGGGGCGGCGTGAACTCGCTGATGGGTGAAGTGCTGGAAACG
>DATCAX010000173.1:0-3950 GCA_036512375.1 Candidatus Angelobacter sp.
CTTCATCTCACCGGCGAGCGTCCCACACCTGAAGAAAAGGCCGCCGTTGATTTGGAATTAGGCGGCGGGCCGGAATCCATCTGGGAAGGCGGGGCGCCCGACAGAGCGTCCGATACGCGATCTTCTTCCGGCGGAAACCAGAAAGCAGAATCGCAGCGTCATCTTTTGCTGCCAGTGCTGCACGCCCTCCAGAACCGCATTGGATGGATCAGTCACGGCGCCATGAATTACACCGCTCTTCGGCTGGATGTTCCTCCGGCGGAAGTCTACGGCGTGGCTTCTTTCTACGGAATGTTTTCGCTTCAACCGCGTCCTGCCGTTGTTGCTCACGTCTGCGATGACATTGCCTGCATGACGCACGGCTCAGAAGAACTTTGCGATCAACTGGACACGCGCCTGGGGCCTGAGGGTTTGCCTTGCTCCGGCGGGCGGGCCATGTGGGTGCGCAGCAATTGCCTGGGTTTGTGTGAACGCGCACCAGCGGTGCTGGTGGTTAAGGCCGGTAAAAAACCGCAGCAACGTGTACTTGCGCCCGCGACCACCGACCGCGTGCAATCGATGATCACCGACGCCGCGAATGACGTGATGCCGTCAGCGCCTGATGTTCTTAACCCCCAGCTTTCCGTCCCACAGGAAGGTTCAAGAAAGCTGGGGCTGCTGCGCCGCGTGGGCAAGAGGAATGCGCCGGACCTTGACGGTTATCAACGCCTGGGAGGTTATGAAGCGCTGCACAAGGCCTTTGATCTGGGACCCGAAGGCGTGCTGCACGAGATGAATGCGTCGCGGCTTCTCGGTCGTGGCGGTGCGGCTTTTCCGGCTGCGAAAAAGTGGGAAGCGTTGCATCAGCAGCGCGATCTGTTGAAGGCGGACCCTAAGCGCAAACACTACGTTATCTGCAATGCCGACGAATCAGAGCCCGGAACTTTCAAAGATCGCCTGGTCATGGAAGGTGATCCATTCGCCGTTCTGGAAGGTATGACCATCGCTGCCCTGGCCACTGGCGCCGAGCGAGGTTACATCTACCTTCGCGGCGAATATCCATTGGCGGCGGAGCGCATGGCGCACGCCATTGAAGCGGCACGATGGGAAACGTTTCTGGGTCCGAATATTCTGGGCAGCGGGCTGCGCTTCGATATCGAAATCCGCCGTGGCGCTGGAGCCTACATTTGCGGTGAAGAGACTGCGTTGTTCAATTCCATTGAAGGGCATCGCGGCGAGCCGCGTAACAAGCCGCCTTTTCCCACCCAGTCCGGCCTCTTTCGTCAGCCCACCGTCGTCAACAACGTGGAAACACTCATCAATGTTCCCATCATCATCAATCAGGGCGGCGTGGCTTATGCAAGCGTGGGAACAGAGGGTTCCGCCGGGCCACGGCTTTTTTGTCTATGCGGACACGTTGAGCGCCCCGGCATTTATGAAGCCCCCATGGGCACCACGCTACGCCAGCTGCTTACGCTGGCAGGCGGCATTGCCGGGACAGGCCGCTTGCAGGCGATTTTGCTCGGAGGAGCGGCCGGGACATTTGTCTCGCCCAAAGAGATTGACGTACCGCTTACGTTTGAAGGCACACGCGCCATCGGCGCCACCCTGGGTTCAGGCGTGGTGATGCTGTTCGATGACAGCATCGACCTGCGGCGCATCTTGCTGCGCATTGCCAAGTTCTTCAGCCATGAAACCTGCGGACAATGCGTGCCCTGCCGCGTGGGCGTTGTTCGCCAGCAGGAAGCGTTGCAGCGGCTCGTCGATAACCGTCCTCTCGGCTCCAAAGCGGACGAGATCGCACTGCTGAAAGAAATGGCGCAGGCCATGCGCGACGCCTCTATCTGCGGCCTGGGGCAGACTGCTGCCAGCGCGCTGGAATCAGCGCTGCAAAGATGGAATCTATTCGCATGAGAGAGATCACACCAGCATCGGCAATCGTCGCCGAACAAGAATTGGCGCCCACTCCTCTACAGGTGATTCCGCGCGGGCCAATTCCCCAAGCGCCGCCTGAGCGCGAGCGCCGCATGGTGGAAATCACCATCGACGGCCGGCCAGTTTCAGTTCCGGAAGGCTCAACCATTCTGGAAGCTGCCCGCAAGCTCGGCATCGATACGCCTACGCTATGTTTCCTTGAGAGCCTTACTCCGGTCAACGTCTGCCGAGTATGTGTGGTTGAGATGGAAGGCTCGCGCACTCTGGTTCCCGCATGCTCCCGCAAAGTCGAACCGAAGATGGCCATCAAGACGGATTCAGAACGCGTGCGCCTGTCGCGCCGCATGGTGCTGGAATTTCTGGCATCGTCAGTGGATGTCTCAACCGCCCCGCAGTTCGCCGGATACATGGAGCGTTATGGCGCGCAGCCGCAACGCTTCGGCCCTTCAGCCGCCACAGTGAAGCAGCCCATCAAGATCGACAATGATCTTTACGTTCGCGATTACTCAAAATGTATTCTCTGCTACAAATGCGTGGAGGCCTGCGGCGTGGACGCGCAGAATACCTTCGCCATCGCTGTCGCCGGGCGCGGCTTCTCGGCGTCGATTGCCACTGAGTTTCAGGTCCCGCTGCCGGAATCCGCCTGCGTCTATTGCGGCAACTGCATCGGCGTCTGCCCCACCGGCGCGCTGATGTTCAAAAGTGAATACGACATGCGCCAGGCGGGCACATGGAACGAGTCGCGCCAGGCACAGACGACTACCGTCTGCCCTTACTGCGGAGTCGGCTGCAATCTGACGGTGCATGAGCAGGATGGAGAAATCGTAAAAGTTACTTCGCCGCTTAACCATCCCGTGACACACGGCAATCTATGCATCAAAGGGCGCTTTGGCTGGCAATTTGTTCAGATCGAACCGGTGGAAGCGAAAAGCGAATAGGTGGATCGCGCCTCTTACGTTGCCTTTACCTTAGTCAGATAGTCGCGCACGCGCCTGGCGTTGGCGCCGACGTCGCTTTTGCCGATGCGAGAAAGCGAGCGGACATCCACGCGGCTGCCGCTTCCGTCAGCAGCAATACGCACCACAATGTCATCCTTAAATCCGAACCAGAAGGTGGTAGCCGTGGCTTCAATCCGGCCTTGCGCTGGATCGCTGGCGACCATCTCCCATTTCATGTCGCGGGCTGCCGCCCCGGCGCGGTCAAAGGCTTGCGCCGGAGGCACATCCAGATGCAACGGGCCGATGTCGGGATATGTTTCCTTCTGTAACTGCGCGGTCTTGGCGTCATAGTCAGTCGAATTTGCCGCTTTGGCTGCCTCACGAAGTGGCAGCACGGCAACAAACTGCGGAGGATTGCTGCGGTCCGTGCTTACATCGTGAATGGGAGAGTGCTTTGCTGTGTAGATGCTTTTTGCCGGCATGCCCGCCGCGATCAATCCCAGCACCAGGCCAGCCAGCGCCATGCCTTTGCTGCCAGACCGCGCGATTCCAACCAGCGAGAGCACCACGGCGATCAGGCCGAGAAACAGAGCTGCTGGAATCACGATGCGCAGCGCCGCGTACAAACTCAATATGTGCGCGCGATAGGCCGGGCCATCCAGCATTAAAAGTAGACACGCAAGCGCACCAATCCAGAAGCCTGCGGTTGCGACGGGGGATACAGTGCCAGAGGTTTCCATGGAACTCTCCTTTAGAAAATACGCAACTCCACTATAGAGCAAAAGTAGGAAGAAGGTGTTCTTGCAACCCGGTTAGCGTCGCCGATGCTTAAAGGTGCTCTTGCCCTGGGCATAGTCAGTAACGGTCTGGCCAGAGCCGTGCAATTTGTACTTGTAGGTCAACAGGCCCTCCATGCCGACAGGCCCGCGGGCATGAAGTTTGCTGTTGCTGATTCCCAATTCAGCGCCCAATCCATAGCGGAAGCCGTCGGCAAAACGGGTGGAGGCATTGTGAAAGACGCTGGCGGCATCGACTTCATCCATGAAGACTTCGGCGGCAGCGTCATCTTGAGTCAAGATGCTCTCAGTGTGGCGCGAG
>DATCAX010000174.1:0-3367 GCA_036512375.1 Candidatus Angelobacter sp.
AACCCTGGGGCGTGGGCGCCGTCTACCACTGTGAGAATGCCACGACGACGAGCTTCGATGCACAGCTCTCGGGCGGGCAGAATCAGCCCGGTTGTCGACAAAATGTGGCTGAAGAAAAACAGCCGCGTTTGCTTGGACATCGCCCTCACCGCTGCATCAACAATTTCGCCCGGATCCGATGCCATCGTCGGCAGAGAGAATGTCCGGATAGTTAGGCCAAGTTGTTCCGCTGCGCGCTCCCAGCACCACTGCATAGTCCCGTATTCGTGGTTGGTCAGCAGTATCTCGCCCTGCGGGGCGAAGGACAAAGAAGACGCCACGAGGTTAATGGCCGCGCTGACATTGGCGGTAAAAATGAGTCTTCGCGGCTCCGCGCCCACGAAGCCAGCCACGCGTTCTCGCGCCCGCCACAGCAGAGCGGGAACGCCGCGAAGCATGAAGTCCATTGGCTCCTCGGCGAGGTTGCGACGCAGGGCGGTGATGCGGTCGAAGACAGAGCGCGGCAACGGGCCAAAGGAGCCGGTGTTAAGGTATGCGACGGCAGGGTCGAGCAACATGAGACCGCGGGCCTCTGCCCAATCGGCTGGTGTCACGATCCCCTCTATCATTAAGTCTGCCCGTTCTTCGCAATCAGCTTGTGCCATCCATCACTCAGATACTCGCCGTAGGGAATGGCTGTATTTGCGCCGATTCCCTTTGGATTACTTGGCGTGAACGGCTCCAAAATACTCTTGTACCCCAAATGAACAAAGAAGGGGATGGACAGGCGTTCGGCGTTGATGAACGCCACGCGATGCACCGGCGCCCGGTAGTAATTATTCGTGAGGTACGGCATATACGTTCCGCAGTTTACGAGGAAGCAGTCCCCCGAAACGGGAATATCGCAAAAGCCAGCGGGAGTCTCCATCTGCAGGTTGGGAACCGGTGTCTGGTACAGCACAGTGATGACGGAAACGTCCTGGTGATCCTCGAAACTCAATTTTTTTCCGTCCGGTCCCGTCTTCACGGGTGGATAGTTTTCCAGATATGGGTAATGGATCAACGAGACAGCCGACAACGTGTCCGCCGCGGTGAAGTGTGAATCAAAAAAGGACTCTTCTCTGCCGAGCGCAAGCGCGAAGCCGCGGAGAAGCACCGCTGAAAGCTGGAACACGTCCCAGTAATATGCCTCGTAGAACGCCCGTAGACCCGGGTGGGCTCCATCGCTGGGCCAGTTATTCACCTCGTGCATGGGTGTTCCGGTGGCAATCATCGGGTGTTGTTCTGTAAAGGAAGGGTTGAGATAACAGAATGACTGGTTCGCCTTTTTGCCCTTAGTGGCCATGTAATAACCATTCCGCGACCTCAGGTTGTCCGGGTTGTAGGCGTGAATCGCCAAATCAAACTTTTCGGCCTCGGTCATGGATTGATGGAATTCGGCGGTAACAGTCTGCAGCGCTTGCAGGTCAATGCCATGATTGGCGGCGTAGAAAAACCCAGAACCCCTGCAAACCTCGTCAATCTGCTGCGCGACCTCCATTTTGGCTTTTCGGTCGCCGCCGAAAAGCGGCGATATGTCAATAGTCGGCACTTCAGTTTGTATCGCTAAGTTCATACTGGTAAACCTCTTGTCATTTTCCTAGAATTTCTTTCCTACTGATTGAACTTTTTACCCCGGTCTCTTATGCTTTTCGCCGTCGGGGAAATGAAGCTTCGCCGACAACCGCGAAGCTCGCCCCATGTCTTTGCCAGAGTTGCGCATCAGCGCGTGGATCCGCGAACTGATCGCGGCAACGATACGCGCATCGCGAACCCATGAAAAATGCGTATTTTCCTTCAGTAGTTCGACTGTGAATGTTGAAGGCGATAGCAGTGTATCCAAATTATTGGATGGCGACCGAGCGTAGTACTCAAAGAATCTGCGCTCTTCTTCCCCGTTAGGCTCGTTACTCGGCCTGACAGCTTTGAACAACACTACATTCTCCGTAAAAATGCGAAGTTGCTCCAGGTCGGCCTCGCTGGGGACGTAACGGTAATTGATCGGATCGAAAACCTTATCCACATTCGGCTGTCCGATGTCAGCGGCGGCTTTCCTGACGTTGAAGAGCGGGTCAATCAGAATCAGGTTCGAAATTGTCTCCTCCGCACGGGCCAGTTCCAGCGACATTTCCAGGGAGAGCACACCGCCAAAACTCCACCCGAGGAAGTTGTAGGGGCCGGATGGCTGCAAGCGGCGCACGTGTGGAAGGTAATATTGCGCCAGAGCCTCAAAAGACCGCATGGGGCGGCGCAGGTGAATATTGTTGAACAATACCAGCCGGATACCGGGAAGTTGCCTGGCTATGTTATTGAGATAACTCTCCGCGCCTCCCTCACCAGGAGGCAGAAGAAAGAGTATTTCGCCAGCTGCCCCTTCGTTCACGAGGATGTACGGGTCAAAATCATTCGCATCAAGGAATGGCCTTACAGCCGCCCCATTTGCACGGCCGCTCCGCCCGGAGGTGACCCCCGAGGTGTGGGCGATGATCTCTTCTAGACGCGCCCTGAACTCCGCAGTGAAACGCTGCGTGTCAATCACGTTCATGCGGCTGTCAACCTGGGCGACGAGGCGGCTTTCGCTGACGTGCATCGTGACATCTACAACGCTGTCGTTGGCAAGCTCATCCACTGCCGACTTGATGCTTCCACACATTGACATGTCGAGAGCCCATCGCGCCGAATCGCCTGGTGCGAGCCCATGGACCCCGGCTTCACCAGCGAACTGACCCAGGAAATTGAAGCTCACCGACGGAAGCGGCGCTCGGCTGCTGCCATAGCGTCCTCTGATCGCGCCGTAGCCGATACCGTGGTGCGGCGTCCGTCCGCGGTTCGCCCTCGTCAGCACAATGCTGTTCCCTATATCCTCCCCCGCTTCCATCGCGACCGGATACATGGTAGTAAACCAGCCGACGGTATTTCCGACTTCCGGCGCTCCCTCAAATGACTCGCGGCCATGCCCCTCGACGCTGACATAGTTCACCGCGCTCTTTGTCAATGTTGACAGGGCACAGCCGAGTGCCGTCAGCAGCAAGTCGACAGTATGGGTGTCGTATGCGCGATTGCTCTCGCTCAGCAGAGTTTGTGTCGCCTGTTCACTCAACTTGAACTGCTCGCGGTGCGAAGCTTCGTTCACTGCCCTGACAGCTGTTATCCTGGAATCTGCCGCTACCCCGTCAGCGACCTCAGACCAGAATTGCGCTTCGCCCTCGACGGGAGAGTAATTCCGTACCGCTTGCGCCCATTCCCGGTAGCTGGCGCCGCGCGGTCCCAGATCTCCGCCGTTGTATAGAATCTCAAGGTCCTGCGCCATCATCCGCCAACTAACTACGTCCACGATGAGATGGTGCAG
>DATCAX010000175.1:0-4436 GCA_036512375.1 Candidatus Angelobacter sp.
AAAAAGCCCGCAACCAGGCTAGCGCTGTCGCTACCGCCGGTGGACGCACCCTTGGCGAGTTGCTGTACGCCTCGGTTGACGTGAACCAAACCAACATTGTGCCTATGGTTTACGCGCAATCCATGGCTCGGTCAGCCGCGCCCATGGCAACGCCGCCGCCGATGACTGACTTCACGCCGCAAACCGTAACCATTAACGCTCACGTGAACGCTCTTTTTGCGCTCAAGTAAGCTCCGGCAATCGGATCATGGTCTTGGCCGTGCGGGCTCTACTCTTGCCCCATGATCAACGGCAATCCATTCTTGGGATTGCCAATTACGATTATTTTTGCGTTGGGACTCTTGGCAAGAGTTTCCGTGGCTTCAATGCCTTTCCATTGCAGGAGCTGCGCGCTGATTCCCTGGGCAACGATCTGCTGAAAATCGTGAATTCCCTGAGCTTCAATCCGCTTGCGGTCCGCTTCCTGCCGTTCTTTTTGCAATCTGAAGTTCATTGCCAGCGATTCCTGTTCCGCCTGCTGCTTGGTTTCAATCGAAGCCCGCAACGTATGAGGCAGTTGTATGTCGCGCAGCAGGACGCTCTCCACCACCAGACCGCGAGGTTCGAGCGTGGCCTTCAGTCCCGTTTTGATCTCGTCTTCCACTTCTTTGCGAGAACTGGAATATAGCGTGTTCGCTGAGTGTCCGGCGGTGGTGTCTCGAATAATCGATCGCAGATTCGGCTCGATAATGGTATGAGCGTACTCCGGGCCGAGTTTGCTATAAACGTCGGCCGCGTGACTCTGTTCCAGGTGATAGATCAGTGACGTGTCAATCTCCAGGTTCAGGCCTTCCATCGATGGCGTGGAAGTGTGTTCCTCCTGCGCCTGTGTCCGTACGGAAAAGACGTGGTTAATCTTGAATGGGGAAACAAAATGAGTCCCTGCCGGCAGCGTTTCACCCGTGACCCGACCGAAATAGACCAGCACGCCGACGTTTCCCGGCGGCACATATGCCACGGACGCCCACATAAGGATGATGATGAACACAAGCCCAATCCCGACCAGGATCGGAGTGCCGGAAATTGATTTGGGATTCGAATTGATGATTCTGGGATCGAAGTGTGACATAAACGGGAAACTCCTTCTCTCGTTTGCAGTTAGCTGATATTCGTTGGTGGAGTAAGGCGTTTTCTCGCCTTAGGGCATGAGTTGGAAAGTCTTTCTAAATTGGTGGCTGTGTAGCGTTTTCAGGATAATGCCCGAAGAGCATTGCTGATAAGTAATAATTTTTCGCGAAAAACAGCTCTTGGGAAAAATCCACAGAGCAATTTTTTCAGGGGCAGGGAATTACTACCTGCTTTTCCACGCAGCAGCTCTCATAAATCCTTTATTTTCAGTAGCTACCGAATGGCACAGAGGATGCACTAACACAGCCCAGACGAAGTGGCGCGCATCGGGGCGCTTTCGAATGGATCTAACGGCCAGAGATCCCTCGAAAGTGCCTCGTTGCATTTTGAGTCGATTTCGCGTGCGTGAGCGAGGCGAAGCCGAGCGGGAGTCCGCCGGCGAAATCCCGAGCGCCGCGAAGGATATGTTGCTGGAGCCATTTTGCGTACTTGCGCTTATACCTCTCAAACATTGCCGGTTGGCTTAAAATCGACTTGCTCATTCTTGTTTGAGAGTCGCCTGATTTCTGGCAGTATGATCGGTAATGTTGAGTATTAGGTAAAGATCGGTGAGTATCCCTGGCAATCCGAAAGTCCCTTGGCAATTCTTGCCACTTCCTCCTGATTACCTGCATCCCCTCACATTCACGCGTCCTGACGTTATCCTTCATGTTTATGATCTTTGGAGCGCAGGGAAGCACAACGAACTGTCTTTTCGTGAATTCTCTCTGCCGGATGCAACAAAGATCCCCTCTTTTGCAATCATGGGAGTAAGGGACTGCATGAAGTTTCTGGATGGTTGGCACATCTCGGAGACTGATGTTGCTATTTTGCAAGGGGTTGAATCCCTTTCGGATCTGGAACCCAGCTTTTGGGATTTTTTGGCTGGATTGCGTATCACTGGACGAGTGAAGGGAATTCCTGACGGCACTGTTATGGGTGTTGGTCGCATCGAATTGTCCTCTAAAATACGGGAGATGTACGGTGACAAGCAAGTGCCGCTTGGGCTTTTGAATATTGAGAGTGCGGCAGCCGAGATTGCTCTGGTATCCGAAGGGCTTGCAGCGATTTTAGACTTCGCCATCGAATATTCAATGCGTTTGTTCAAAGACAAGCTCGCTGGCTCTCCGCCTATGTTTTACGAGTCAGAACGCGAGATTCATCCGTATTGGGCGCGCTTGGCGGCTGGCATTGAATATGTGATCAATGTACAGAACCCGCTTATGACACCCTCAAAACGGGCTTGGTTATGGATCGATGAGTCACGTGATTCTCAACTTCTGGCGCGTGCGGAGGAGGTTGCCCCTCTGGTCAGAATTGCCGGCTACGATCCCATGATGCTGGTCCGCCGGGAGATACCCGTTTGACAAAGAAAGACCTCGTAACCGCACTATCTCCGGCAGAGTCAGGTGCGCTCATGCTGCAGATCGGTTACAGCGCCACAGAGGTGGACGATCTTCATGCCAGCGGTATCGCAGCAATTGACCTGGACTCCTTCGCTGAAGAAAACGCATTTGAGGTGCTGGGTTCAAACCCGATCAACGTCTTTGCTTGCGATGCATCCTGGCATTTGTTAAAGCGCAAGTCCGCTGGTGATCGGGTGGTTCTGATTGACTTTTATTCGGGGGCAGCTTTCCACCCGGTGGAAATATCTCCTTTTGCCATTTTCGGACAGAGGGGACTGGGGTTGAAAGTCGCATCTCCTCTTCCGAGTGTTCCGCCAGATTTCCGGTGGAGGTTCAACAGCATTCCTAAATTTGTTGCCTTCACGGAAAAAGATATGGAAGTAATTGGATCGATGATTCAGGCTGCTAACTCAAATCAGCAGAAGCTTGCATTTCGCGGACAGACCCGGCAATATCACATTTACCGTCAAAACAATATTCGCAAACTACTGTACGGCAGCGAGGCAGCGCTGGAACCGAGTCTGCTGACAACAGCTTTCAGGAGCCGGTTCCAGTATGTCACTGCTGAACGTCATTGGCGTACCCTGATTGCCGATATCGATTATCGGCTTACAGGGTTCAAAGACAAACGCTGGTGGGTGGAGGACCGTTATGAGTCCGTTACGGTCGCGTCCAGGAGCGGCATAGCCCGATGGCACAATACAAGCACGATGGCAATCGCGCAGCACTATGGTATTCCGACGTATGGTCTGGACGTTACAACATCAATCAAGATGGCATGGTGGTTTGCTACGCATCATTTCAGTAGCTCAGGAACTATAGTTCGATATACACCACATGTATGGAGTGGATTTGACTGGAATTATTGGCCGGTGATTTATGTATTCCGAATCGGAATCGGTCCCAGTCTCTCCAAATTGGACTTGCCTGCAAAGCGGCCGGAACGGCAGGATGCGGTGTTCATCAAAGGTGGTTGGGGGCCCCACGGGAATATCTGTGCAGATGATTTGCTTGCAGTTATCGTGTTGGCGCCCGAAATCGGGGCGGCCCCGGGCGAACCCGCGGATATATTCCCTCCGCCCCTGCAGGATCCTATGTATGCAGAGCTGTTGAAGCTCAAAGAGAGACTCACCCCTGATCACCCACTCTTTTTGGCTGCTGGCTTGCAGCATGTATTTGAACTTGCGTATGACAAAGCGGGAAATTAAACCAGCTGAACTCTTTCCCTCAAGTCGATGCCCGCCCGCCGCAGGATCCCCGCAATTTCGCCGTCATTCAGCCGGGAAGCGTCATACTCCACGCGGATGGTGTGTTCTTTTTCGTCAAACTTGATCTTCCGCACGCCATAAACCTCCCACGCATTGTTGAGTGCGCCCATTTCTTTCTCTCCGGGTGGCGTGCCATATCTAAAAACGACATCGAGCAGGGTCATCTCACATCCTTGAATCCCGGGGTGCTCAGCGACCGCTCGGGAGAGTCTGAATCGCACAACCATCTAATATAGTCCAATCTAAGTTTAAGGCAGGAGAGGGTTGTTGGACCACGAAGAGATGTCCGGGACAATGAAGCCTGCGCCAAACACGGTGCGCGATCCTGTGTGCGGCATGTATGTTGATCCGGCCACGTCAGCCGGTTCGTCTGAATATAAAAGCCAGACCTACTATTTTTGCAGCCTTGGATGCGTGAAGCGGTTCAATGCGGATCCGGAAAAATATCTGGCCACGAAGTCGCCGACCGCACAGGCTCCTAAAAGTCAGATCGTGCAGATCGGCGGGATTATGCCGGCATCTGGCGCCGCGCAACTTCCGTCGCAGCAATCCAACGGGAAGGGAACTGTCACTTACGTTTGCCCCATGGACCCGGAAGTCCGCGAAATGAAACCCG
>DATCAX010000176.1:0-6160 GCA_036512375.1 Candidatus Angelobacter sp.
AATAGAAACCATTCATCGGGCAGATGCCGGCGTATCTTATGCACCATAAGCATTTCGCAAATGCCGATAAACATCGCCCAGAAGCCGATGATCCGGACCAGATGCACAAGCGTTAGTGATGGAACCATTACAACAACCGCACCGGCAGCACAGGCTGCCAACCCATCCGTCAGAAGTAGCCCACGGTCATGGCCGCTGCTTGATCGTTTCAGTGCAGCGCCAAGGGTGAAGGCGCCTACGCCAAATGCCAGGAATCCAAACAACACAACGGCTGAAGCATGCGCAAAGGCGCGCAGCAACAGTGGCAAATTGGCTCCTTGAATAAACAAAACATAAAACGAGAAAATAACTGCAAATATGGCACGACACGCGAATAACCACCAGTTGTCGATCATTATGCGTAGCATGGGAACCTCTCTCGCTCCGTGACTTGAACTGCCAGTCACATTGTCGCCCGGTTTGCGCTGGTGGCTATGATCGAGATCACAGAACGCAAGTGGTGGAAGGGAGCACCTGCTGCAAGTGGCGTCACACCGAAGAGTGACCTTCATCACATCCTGCCAACGCGATCTGCTATTCAATAAGCGATGTCCCACGCGACACAAGAGGAAGAACTCATGGTCTCGCAATGTTTTAACCCAGAGTGCAGAGCGCCATTCTTATATTTGCGGGAAGGACGACTGATTGCGTTGAGGCGGCGCGCTAAGCCCGCCATCGCGGAGCGGGTCGAGTTCTTCTGGCTCTGCGGTGAGTGTTCCAATCGCATGACGGTGAAAATGAAACTTCAAGGTGCGATGAGCCTTATCGCAAGAGCAGAAGACGCTCTTCCTGCCCATTCGGGCAAATTGCGGGCTGTTTGAGGGGGCCCGATACCAAACGGTAATTCCGGGCACGCCCCGGATTTACCGTGACCTATTTTGGTGTAGGCCGCGCGCTTTTGGTCAACGGAGTTCTCGCCGTGATTGTGCAATCGTGGAACTATTGGCACTGGAGTTCGGTAAAAGAATCTGGATGAGTAGCTCCCTCCACAAAACGGCGTTCGTCGCAACGGAGGATACGAATCGCCATTTGTGATTGTTGGATTCTTATCCCGTGACCTCGTGGACCAATTGATGGATCGATGCCCTGAAGCGCCGCAGCCTAAAGCTCAGCCCCAGCATGCAGACCGCACTGAAAACTGAATAAGAGCCCAGCCAGATCAGCATTGGCCCCGCTTCTTCTGGCCCACTCAAAAGAAATGCCAAAGCAAAGCCGATGGAGCCCGCACCTCCAAGGGCAAGAAACCATTCATCTGACACATGCCGGCGGATTGAAAATGCGATTCCCAATTCAACAACTCCAATCGCAGTCGCCAAGACAACAATCGTGTGCGTAACTGTGCGGAATGTGAGGCTGTCGGCTAGGATCAGGGTAAATCCAGCCAAGATGATGATTATGCCGTCTGTAAACAGCAGCCACCACTTGCCATTCGCAGCTTTCCACATGCCTGCGGCAATGGTGCAGACGCCGGCAATCACAGCGAGTATCCCCAAAAACACCACCATGCCCCTTACGGCAAACTCTCGTAAAGTAAAACTCTCGACGGAAGACAGCATAAGAAAAGCCATCACTGCCAGTGAGAGCGCGAGTACACCCCGCAAAAATAATAACCACCAGTTCCGGATGAGTGTTTCAATCATTTGGCGCCTCCTGCGTGCCTATTCATAGCGCAACGCTTCAATCGGATCCAGATAAGCAGCTTTCCGTGCGGGATAGTAACCAAACGCAACTCCGACGAGCGCCGAAAAGACCACTGCAAGGAACACCGCCCCCACGCCGATTACTGTCTGCCAGTTGGCGAGTTTGGAAATAATGGCCGAAGCGCTGATACCCACTACAATCCCCACTACACCACCTGCAATTGAAAGAGTTATCGCTTCCACCAGAAACTGGGTGAGGATGTCGCGGGTCTTGGCGCCCACAGCCTGACGCAGGCCAATTTCGCGGGTGCGCTCCCGGACTGAGACCAGCATAATATTCATGATGCCGATGCCGCCCACGATTAGCGAAACCGAGGCCACAGCGGCGAGCATCAGAGACATCACGCGGGAGGAAGCTTCCTGCGCCGAAAAGATCTCCTGCATGTTGCGGATCGAAAAATCATCGTCCTCAGCGGGTTGGAGATGATGGCGCTGGCGCAGCAAAGCCTGCGCTTCATCCTGCGCAGCCTGGATCTGATTCACGTTGGCCGCCTGCATCATGATAGCGTCCACCGCATCACCATTTGCCGATTTCGTTCCTATCACTTTCGTTTGGCGGTCGAGATAGGCATGAGAACGACATCGTCCTGGTCCTGACCGGTGGGAGACTGGCCCTTGCGTTCTAGTACTCCAACAACAGTGAATGGCACATGCTTAATCCGTATGGTCTGGCCGATGGGATCGGCGCCACCAAAAAGATTTGCTGCGACCGTCTCCCCAAGCAGAGCCACCTTATTGGCTGCATCGATATCGCGGTCTGAAAATGCACCACCCTTGGCGACAGCTAGATCGCGTATGGTCAAATAAGACGGAGTAGTACCCAAGATAGTCGCCATAAACAATCTGAGCGCCACCCCGAACCGCAGGCGCCGCTACTGCAACATTCGGGCATTGTGCAACGAGTTCCTTTGCGTCAGTTTCAGACAATGTAACCGCATTGCCCGTTCCCAGACGCAGGCCGGAAGCCGTCAAGCTGCCGGGAATAATGATGACGAGATTGCTGCCGATGCTAGCGATCTGTTGCTCTACCCGCTGTGTTGCTCCTGAGCCGACAGCGACAGTCGCAATGACGGCGGCGACGCCGATCACAATGCCAAGCATGGTGAGAGAAGAACGGACTTTGTTAACTTCCAATGCCCGGAATGCGATTCGCATGGCAGAAAGCACACGTTTCATTGCAGCACCTCGTCAACACTGGGGACAGATTGGAGTTGCTCGCTGCTGCCGGCCGGATGGGCAACCAGTTGATCACTTACAACTCGTCCGTCCCGAAAACGGATAATGCGATCGGCATAAGATGCAATCTCTTCCGAATGAGTGATAAGAACAATCGTGATGCCGCGATCGCGGTTCAGCCCCTGGAAAATTTCCATGATTTCGTCACCGGTGCGCGAGTCGAGTTGTCCAGTTGGCTCATCCGCCAGAAGAATCTCCGGGTCATTGACCAGGGCCCGGGCAATGGCCACTCGCTGTTGTTGACCGCCGGAGAGCTGATTGGGTTGGCTTAGCTCTCGCCCTGCCAGACCCACGGACGCCAGCGCCTTTCGCGCCCGCTCTCCCGCATCCGGCACATCCCGGTCAGCGTAGAGCAGCGGTAACCCCACATTTTCCAAAGCGCTTGTACGCGCAAGAAGATTGAAGGTCTGGAAGATAAAGCCGATCTTTCGGTTTCGAATTTCAGCAAGCTCGTCACGGTCAAGGTCCTCAACGGGGCGGCCATCCAGGAGGTATCGGCCCGAGGTCGGACGATCAAGGCAGCCAAGCAGGTTAACAAAAGTAGATTTGCCGGAGCCAGACGGTCCCATCACCGCTACGAAGGATCCTCGTTCTATCTTCAACGAGACATCCTGCAGCGCGTGCACCGCTGCCGCTCCCATGTTGTAGGTCTTATCGAGATTGTGAACTTCAATTAAGCAGGGCATATAAGCCTTCCTACATTCTCGGCATTCTCTGTGGGCTGGAAGCGGTGGTACCGCTGGTAGAGGCTTTTGGCGTTGAGGCTCTCACCACGATGGCATCTCCTGGCTTTAAGCCGGCGCCTGCAACCGCGGTTGATCTGCCATCCGAGATTCCCAGCTTCACCGGAACTGCGGCAAGCTTTCCCGCACCGAGCACATACAATTGTTGACCGCCGGTTTTTAATGATCCGGCGCCGCTCTGCTTCAGCAAATCTGCAGAAGGATGGAATCGCAATGCTGCGTTAGGTACTCTGAGAACATTATCCTGCCGCGCAGTGAGAATGGAGACGTTGGCTGTCATGCCCGGAAAGAGCTTGACGTCGGGATTTGCGACGCTGATCACCACATCATAGGTCACCACGTTCTGTTGGGTAATCGGCGCCTTGCGTATGTCCGTGACAACGCCGCGGAATATCATTTCAGGATATGCATCCACGGTGAAAGTGGCCGCCTGCGCAGTCTGAATTGTGCCGACGTCAGACTCGTCTACGTTCGTATCCACCTGCATTTTGGTGAGATCCTGCGCGATATCAAAAATGTCCGGAGCCTGAAACGACGCCGCGACGGTCTGTCCCACGTCGAAGCATCGCAGAATGGTGTCGCAGATTGTGAGCCTCTTTGCAGTTGAGCGCTCTCGAAACCCGGCCACTTCATGTAAATTTGTCGTGGCTGATTGTGATGAACCGCTTGCGCAGCCCCGACGCGTTTGAGCATAAGACCGGTCGTGTCAACAAATCAATGGCGCATAGAAGAAGGGCTGTGCCTCCGTGGAGTGAATCTCTTGGCTTCAGTCTAAGAGGCCTTCTTCCACGACCGACCCAGCCCTTGCGGAAATACTGCACTTGCAGTGCCAACCCCGCCGCTCATCACAAAGCAGCCGGCTGGCCGTCTCCCGAGTCCCTCGGAAGACTTATTGCTCGGTTCAGCTTTACGGGTATCCAAGATTCCTTTTGGGAGAGGAGATCCCATTTCGCTTTACCGCTGTCCGCAATGCTAACCCCAGTCAAATGCTGTTGATGTGACGGGGATCACGCGTGATGCTGACCGCTATTTCTCAACTGATAAATGAGATTGGACATTTGAATGCCTTTGCCAAGTTGGGCAACGTGCCGCTGTGTAAATGGCACCGGATGTTGTTAGGCTCGCAATGTCCTCCGCATTAAAAAGCGCTTCGCTATCTCGACCAGCAAAAGATAGGTAACGGTGGCTCCGGCGAGAAAAGCAAAATAAATTGGTGGGAGAGGTGTAAAGCCAAGTTTGGCGGCGACCGGGACATACGGAATCAGGACTCCGATCAGCACAATCGCCAAAGTAGTCGCAGTCAGGGCACGGCTGGGACGGCTGCGAAAAGGGTTTCCGCTGGTGCGGATGACAAACAGCACCAGGGTCTGCGTGGCGAGTGATTCAACGAACCATCCGGTGTGAAACTCGGCCTCGCCCGCGTGCAACAGGAACAGCAGCACATAGAAGGTCAGAAAATCGTAGATGGAGCTGATAGGACCAATAAAGATCATGAAATTGCGGATCAAACTGATGTCCCAGTGCTGGGGTGAGCGGATGTAGGCATCATCCACGTTGTCGGTGGGAATCGTGACCTGCGCCATGTCATAGAGAAAATTGTTTAGCAGTATTTGTGTGGGAAGCATGGGAAGAAACGGAAGAAATAATGATGCTGCCGCCATACTGAGCATGTTTCCGAAATTCGAACTTGTCCCCATCAGCAGATATTTCATGACGTTGCCAAAGGCTCGGCGGCCCTCGAGAATTCCGTCATGCAGTACACGCAATCCGGGCTCCAGGAGGATGATGTCGGCGGCGTCTCGCGCAACGTCTACAGCAGTAGAAACTGAGATGCCGACATCTGCTGCGTGAAGAGAGGGCGCGTCGTTAATACCGTCCCCCATATAACCCACGACGTGGCTGCGATGCCTGAGCGCCATGATGATGCGGTTCTTCTGAGCCGGAGAAACGCGCGCGAAGACGGTGGTCTGTTCGGCGACATGGCCCAGAGCAATGTCACTCATCTTTTCCAATTCTGAGCCAAGCACGATTTTTCCTGCGTCAAGGCCCACCTGTCTGCAAATCGTACCGCTGACCAGGTCGCTGTCGCCGGTAATGATCTTCACTTCGACTCCATCGCGCTTCAGATCGGCGATGGCCTCTGCTGCATCTGTCCTTGGAGGATCAGCGAACGTGACGAACCCGGCCAGCGTAAGGTCATGCTCGTCGGCAACAGAATAGGCGCTTCGTACAGGAACGTTGGCATAGGCGACGGCCAGCACGCGAAATCCCGCACCACTGAGGGATTCATAAGTGGCTCGGGATTCTGCCAGGACAGCAGCGTCAATGGTCAGAATCGTTCCGTTCCGCTCGTACGCGGAAAGAAGCGGAAAGATTCCTTCGGGCGAGCCCTTCGTGATCAGGGTCTGCCCTGGCCTGCCTTTCACTACGATGGAAACCCTG
>DATCAX010000177.1:0-6857 GCA_036512375.1 Candidatus Angelobacter sp.
CGGACGAGATACACCAACTTGGTCTCCGCTTGGTTTCCGCGAGATTGATCGCATCCAGGCCGAGATGACTGTTATCGCAAAAAAGGAAGGATTCGCCGACCTTGCGGCCTTCCGGGCCTCGCTCAAAACCAATCCCAAGTACATTCCTACCTCATCCGAGCAGATACTTGACGATTTCCGCCACTACATCGCCCAGATGGAGTTTGGTTTACCGTGTTCTTAGCCTGACCGCTTTGAGTCTAGTTTCGGAGCCCTACAAGTGCAGATGTGCGCGGTTTCAGCAATCGTCAGATTTTTCTGATTGGCACTAGCGGCCACGAAGTCGCCACAATTTGGACACAGGGATTGGATAAGTGCGTGATCAGGATTCACCCATTGGTGAACAAACGAGATTGGTTGGCTCGCTGACATGAGTTCCAGACCAAATGGCAAAGGTGGATGAAATCAGGGTAGCTCGCGGGAGAAGATCAGGCTGTTCCATTCTGCACACAATCCCAACTTCTTGTCGAATGTCTGAATATCAACCATTTCTCCCATAATGGCTAAAGAATGCGGCGGCGTGAGCGACAATCTCTGCGATAAAACGCATAGCCGACGAAACCGAATTGGGCGTAAGCTTGCGTCTTCATTTCAAGGTGTGCTGTCAGCGAAGTTCAAGGCTTGTTCATTGCCATTAAGGCTTTTAATCGAATTCTAATGAATCGAGATGCAAGAACGAGGTCTGATGGAGGAGAGGGAATTGATCGCGGGCCTGCAAAAATCAAGATTGGAGGTGCAGCTACGATGGCAAATTTATTCAAAATGCTTTTCGGTTGTCGCCACAAAAGATGTTCTTTTCCGCTTACGACGAAGCCCGGCCAGCGGCGTTTAGGAACTGCTTCCATAACGGGCACTTACTTCGTTTGTTTACACTGTGGAACGGAATTCGCTTACGATCTGAGCACCATGAAGGTCGTTGACGCCCAACTTAGCAGTATGAAAGTCGCCCAGAGTGGACGACCTTGCAAGGAAATTGCAACCGAACAGATTTCCAACAGCCGCTGTGCTTAACAGCCGAGTAAGACCTACCTGCTCAAGCCGTTCGATGCGAGACTAGTGAAGCGGTATCCGGTGAGCATCGTCGTTAATCGCGTTGACAATGACGGCCTGGAGTGCGCGAAAGAGATTTCCACACCTGAAAGCTCGGCACAGTCCTAATCCCGCAAGAGACTGGGCTGGCGCATCATGTGTGGTTAATCGAAGAGCTTATTGGACTTCTAGAACCGTGATAGTATGACCCGGCAGGATAGAAAGGTGCGCATGACTACTGGTTTTCCGGCAATCATTTGCTTCTCCGGCTCTATCGGATTCTTTGCATTTTCCATAAAGCTACGGAAATTTAAGGTGCTGGAGAAGTCGCCAGCATCACTCGCCAGTCTCTCGTTGGAAGAGAGACAGAAAAGGATTCGGATAGCGAGTTGGCTGTGTTTTTCCTCGGGTTTAGTTATGTTGGCCGGAGCTATTCTTTTCGAGTTTCTTGGACTCGCAACCTAATTTCAAACCGACCCTCGACCCTACCGACATCTTCGCCCGTTCCACGACTTCCGCTCCAAGTCAATCGCGGTGCGCGTCCGTTCTGCTATTCCGCACTCATCTTTTCGGACTTATCGGTAAACAACTCACGCCAGTCTTGGATAGAAATGGCGCGTGCAGCGTTTTGGCAAGGGACAGGCGCTGTTGTGGTGGCAGAAAATCCTGACGCAATCGTTATGACTGGAGATTTTGACGGCGACGGCTGGCAGGACCTCGCCGTGGTCGTCCGTTGTGCGCCTGATAAGGCGGATAAGGTGAACGATCCCCTATGGTCAAAAAACTCATCGAGCGCCTTCAGCTCATGCCTCGTCGCGCTCATAATATTTCAGCAGTCCACTCAGCTGCTCCCAACACTGTACCTTTCCCTGTTAGCTTTGGGTGTTCGCGATAGAAGCAGGGTTAAAGCGTTGCCCGAGCTGCTGACAATCGGACGTATTGGCGCAACTTGGCGCACCGCCGAGCCATCATATTGGTTAGTCCCATAGCATTCGGGTTCCTTGTTCTAGGGAAGCTCGCTGTTGCTCTTTGTATCCTTGTTCCCCTTTTCATTTTGTCTTCTTTATTCGCAGTCGTGCGTGAGCGTGCAGCGTGAGGTCCTATGCGGCAGAAGGCACATAACGATCAGCGGAATGGTGAGAATATCGATGCTCTGGCCGAGGTGGGCCTGGCATCGGCTGGCATCATTCATGAGATGAAGAACGCGCTTCAAGGTGTAGCTACCGCCTTGTTCCTGCTGGATGCCCAGCGGGGTCTCAGGCCGAAGCCGCGGGAATGGATTGCCACCGCCCGGCGCGAATTGGCCAGAGCGTTTGAAATATCACACCAGACAATGACACTGGTGCGCGGAGAGAACGCAGGGCCGGTGCGGGTAACGGACGTTCTGGAGGATGTCCTCAACACCTATTCCGGGAAGATTGCCTACAAAGGAATCACGATAGAACGGCGCTATGAGTTTAAGGAAATAATTGAGGCCGATGCGGGCGCGGTACGGCAGATTTTTGCCAACATCGTACTCAATGCTCTGGAAGCTGCGCCCCGCGGCACCGGAAAATTGGTGATCCGCACTTCGGCATCTCACCTAGTCAACCGAAAGGGTGTGGCGGGTGTGCGAATCCTTTTCGCGGACAACGGGTCCGGTATCTCGGACAAGGACAAAAAGAAAGTGTTTGAACCGTTGTTTTCCACCAAGAAAGGCAAAGGCACAGGGCTGGGTCTGTGGGTGACCGCCGAACTTATCCGTAAGCAACGTGGCGGCCTGCGACTACGAAGCAGAAGTAAGGGATTTGCGTCGGGAACCTGCTTTTCTGTGTTTTTCCCGTTGAATCAGAACTCGTCCGGGCCCGCCAGTGCGGCATCATGGCCGCTGGCAGCCGTGAGGATGGCTCATCCACAGCGAGAATCGTAGCTGGACGTATTGCCTTCATCGGGAGTATAGACGTCAATCATCCGGTACCAACACTTCGCCGATCCAGACTGCGCTCTGGTGCCAAAGACGGCGTTCGCGTCCAGCCGGTGGCGGCACCGGGAGAACTGCGACAGCCGTAGAAGCCGAGTAGCACCCTCCGTTCCCCCACTCGCATCTCATTTCCATGCGCCACAGGTTTCCTCATCCGTTTCCCGTGAACTCAATTCCCACAATGGGTTCCAAGCAGAAGCCGTTTGAGGCGGACGCTGTTGTTCCAGAGAAGGGCATTTATCGCGTACTCCATACCGCCCATCGTCTGCCCCTTGGTGAAAAGAAAGCAGCAATGTAATGCCCAAACTGAAGACAACGTCTGACTTGGCGGGCGCGGGCGATACGCAAGAGCAGCCCGATGGACCTCAGCTAGTGAAAGAACAGCCGGAAGCGCTGGACAAAACCGCTCCGGCGCCAAAGCCCGCGTCCTTATCCTCTGCCGCAGGTCTCCGGTCCCGGCTGAGCTACGGACACACTCGCAACATTACCAAGCGCACCCGCTCGGGAGAGGCGCTGAGAGCTTCTGAATCAAGATACCGGCGCCTCTTTGAGGCAGCGCAGGATGGCATCCTCATTCTCGATGCAAAGATGGGATTGATAACCGATGTGAATCCCTTCCTGGTGAAACTGTTGGATTATTCTCGTGAGGAATTTCTCGGAAAGGCGCTCTGGGAGATCGGCCTGTTCAAGGATATCGAGGCCTCCAAGGCTGCTTTTCTAGAGTTACAGGAAAGACACTATGTCCGTTATAAAGATCTGCCGCTCCAGACCAGGGACGGGCGGTCCATCAACGTCGAGTTCGTAAGCAACGTTTATGAAGAGAATGGCAAGAAGGTCGTCCAGTGCAATGTTCGTGACATTACAAAGCGCATGTATGTTGAGCGGTCAGAACAACAGCTTCGACAAGCCCAGAAAATGGAGGCAGTGGGCCAACTGGCCGGGGGGGTGGCTCACGACTTCAATAACCTTTTGGGGATCATCCTCGGTTATTGCGAGGTTCTGGAAGAGCGGCCGGACCTGCCCGAACCCGCCCGCAAGATGATCGTGCAGATTCACAATGCAGGTACCTCTGCCAAAGACCTCACAAGACATCTTCTCGCTTTCAGTCGCCGGCAAGTGTTGCAGCCGGTGTTCCTGGATTTGAACGCGATCGTGAATCGCATTGATGCAATGTTGAGCCGCCTGATCGGTGATGACGTTGCGTTGGTAAACTTGCTAGGCCGCGACCTGGGGACCATCAAGGCCGACCCGAGTCAGGTTGAGCAGGTGCTGATGAATCTGGCAGTCAATGCCCGTGACGCCATGCCTCAGGGCGGAAAAATCACCATCAAGACCGCGAACGCCGAGATCGATGAAACTTATGCCCGGCAGCATCCTTATATAAACCCTGGTTCATACGTCAAGCTGACCGTGAGCGATACGGGCATCGGAATGGACAAGGAAACCCAATCCCACATCTTTGAACCTTTCTTCAGCACAAAAGTGGCCGGCAAAGGTACCGGGCTCGGATTGTCCACCGTCTTCGGCATTGTCAAGCAGAGTGCCGGCGTCATCAACGTTTACAGCGAGCCGGGTCATGGAACAACATTCAAAGTCTATTTTCCTCGATGCAAAGAAGCGCCGGTCGTCATTCAACCGGATGAGGCAGCGCCATTACGCGGAGGAACAGAGACCATTCTCCTGGTTGAGGATTCCACTCCGCTGCGGGAACTGACGCGGCTCCTTCTCCAGGGCTGTGGCTACACCGTGCTTGACTCAGGGGACCCATCGGAGGCGATTCGCATTGCAGAACAGCACCAGGGACCACTGCCCCTCATGATCACTGATGTGGTGATGCCCGGATTGAGCGGTCCTGTTCTTGCTGAAAAACTTGGCGTGGCCAGGCCGGATACCAGGGTTCTTTATACCTCCGGGTACGCCGACGACGAAATTCTTCAGCACGGCGGGGTGGGTCCGGACTGCGCGTTTCTTGAGAAACCTTTTACCCGCGATGCCTTGGTAAGGAAAGTTCGTGAGCTTCTGGATTCACCGATACAGCCGTCCCTCTAAATCGCAACCATGTGGGCTCCAGAGTGTTGTTTTGGGCGATGTTTGTGACCATTATTGGTTGACATAGATCCATCATGCCAGAAGTGCCGAGACAAAACAGGGCCATTGTTGGCCAGTGTCTTGAGTTACGATGCTTCGAGGCTGTGCTCCAAGCTGGCTTATCTACAACCGAGAATTCGCGAAGCAGGCAAGCGGAAGAACAAAACAGGGATTGAATAGGGAAATAACACCGGCGCCTTGCTGGGTAAAGCAGGAAGATTCGGTAAACTTCTTCCGATATGGATAGGGAATTCAAAGAGAGAATACCCATTCACATATGAGAAAGGGTCTACAGGCTCTACCCTCATGGTTGTCTTTACCCGCGCCTTCGGCAGGCTAATCGTGAAGAACGACATTTAGAAGAGAGCTATGGACTTTCAACCCACTCCCCGCGTCATACTCAATGAGGCCTAATGTTCTGAACTTGTTCATGAAAAAATTAATCCGCGACCGGGTAGTGCCTATCATCTCGGCTAAGATTTCCTGGCTGATCTTGGGGAGTACAATCTCGGGGACGCCTTCCTTCCCGAATTGAGCAAGCAAGAGCAGAGTGCGGGCTAGTCTCTTTTCGCTGGAGCTAAAGAGGTGGTCAACCAGGTCCGCTTCGTATCGGATGTTCCGCCCCAACAAATATGCCGTAAACAGGTCGGACAATGTATGTTCGCGCTGAAGCGCAAGTATCATTGCCGTTTTGTCAATTCGCATGAGTTCGCAATCTGTCATCGCGATTGCAGACCCCATGCGTATTGGCTGGCCTCCAAGGCAACCTTCCCCGCAGAAATCTCCCGGGCTCAATACGCCTATCGTAGCTTCCTTGCCGTTCTTCGAGATGACGGTGAGCCTTACCTTGCCCTTCTGGATATAAAACACCGCGTTCGACGGCTCACCCTGAGCGTAAATTTCTTGTTTCTGTGGCATCAGGACAATTCTCCGGCCTTCACCGATGGTGGCAAGGAACCTTTTCGGGTCGAAATCGCGTTTCTTCTTAATTGCGATTCTGCTGATTAATCTCTGCAGTGCATCTGGAATTTTGTCCGGTGGCAGCACGAAATCAACACAGCCTGAAGCCTGGGCACTAAGAGGCATGCCGCCTACGTCGGCAGATCCGTCCTGAGCGAAGGTTTTTCCTCCGTTTGCCTTGATGTGTTTGCATCCCTCGGTACCGTCGCCACCATACCCAGAAAGAACAATGCCGACGGCACGCGCCCCCATGGCCTCTGCTAAAGACATAAACAATAAATCTATCTGCTCGTTCCTCCTGGTGCGGGGGGAGACGACTTTGAAGCTGTCGCCTTCAATGAAGAGATCAGCGTTCGGAGGAATCACGTACACGTGATTCGCCCGGATCGGCATCGCTGTGGCAGCCAGCATGACTGGCATTTTCGTGTGACTTGACAGAATTTGAGCTAACTGACTATTAGCTCTGCGGCGGATATGAGAAACAATGACAAAGGC
Source organism: Candidatus Angelobacter sp. (assembly GCA_036512375.1). GTDB lineage: Bacteria > Acidobacteriota > Terriglobia > Terriglobales > Acidobacteriaceae > Angelobacter. The sequence continues at coordinate 6,572 of DATCAX010000177.1, forward strand.
CATACCTGTACTGGACGGCAGCGCGTCCAGGAGCGCCTTGTAGGCGTTAAGAGCTCCAGCTGAGCCGCCAATGCCGACAATCAACTTCGGACGTAATGTTCCCATAGTCGACGCCGGATCTCTGGCTTCCATCCGTTCATTTTACCGGTTGCTTACTTTCTCTCACAGTAATACTTTTTCCGACCCTCATTTTCTGATTGGGGCTTGCGGTGGCATCCGTATCCATCGGCACCAGGTTGATTCCATCATCGCTCAAAACCAATTTGTGGACGTCACTGGAGTGGCC
>DATCAX010000178.1:0-4222 GCA_036512375.1 Candidatus Angelobacter sp.
CCAATGTAGATCTCGTGAATGTCCGTTCAACGACTCCTGGGCTGGACGAGATGCTCGACAAATTCAATCGCGAGCATTGGCATGATGAGGACGAAGTTCGATTTGTGGTTCAGGGGCAGGGGCTATTTCACATCCATCTATCCGACCAACCGGTGGTTGCAATCGAAGTTGGTGTTGGGGATATGATTCGTGTTCCTCGAGGGACGTATCATTGGTTCAACCTGTGTGGTAGCCGCCAAATTAAGGCCATACGGTTTTTCCAGAATAAATCTGGATGGACCCCCCGCTATACCGAGAGTACGGAGGAGCGGGACTATTTACCGGTGTGCTTCGGGCCTGCTTATATCAGTCCACGCGCATAATTCCTTGCTTGCAACAAAAGCCAGCTCGTTCCGCAGCGTCTTACTTGATGTCGAGGGGACAACAAGTCCAATTAGTTTTGTTTACGGAACACTGTTTCCTTACGCCCGCGAACGCCTTGCTTCATTCCTCCATGAGCGTTTATCAGATCCGACTGTCAATTCTGTATTCCAGGAACTAAGGAGCGCTAACCCTAATGATGTTCCTTTAGGCGCGCCGGCGATGACGGGCCGAGATCTGATTCGAGAGATCACCGATTACCTGCTCTGGCTCATGGACCACGACAAGAAGACTGCACCCCTCAAAATTCTGCAAGGACTGATATGGGAACAGGGCTTTGCACAGGGCAAACTTCAGACTGAAATATTTGCTGATGTGCCAGTTTGCCTTCTCCAATGGCATGAAGCTGGGCTGCAGACCGCGATCTACTCATCCGGCAGCGTGCTTGCTCAGAAGATGATGTTCACACACACGTCGTATGGAGATTTGACGAATCTCATTTCGGGTTATTTCGACACTGGAGTGGGGCCTAAGAGACAGCCCCAAAGTTATAAACGCATTGTCGCTGCACTGCAAGTCACAGCAGAGCAGGTGATATTCGTCTCTGATATTGCGGAAGAACTCGAAGCAGCCCGGGCTGCTGGACTTGGCACTGCTTTGTCCATCCGTCCGGGAAACCAGGTACAAACTGGTGCGGCAAAGTATCGGGCCATCCATTCATTAGCCGATCTTTTCAGCTCTTAACTGCAAATGGTTCGCGTTTCAGACCACTATCTACAACTCCGAGGTAAGAAACCTGCATGATTCGTTCGATTAACCGCCGAACAAGCAAAACCGTCACGGCCTCTGCTGATGCCCTGATCTCGATCGGCAAAGAGTTCTACCAGCGCAATTGGGTGCTTGGAACCAGCGGCAATTTCAGTGTGGTTCTCCATCGAGATCCATTTGAGCTTCTCGTCACTGAGAGTGGTGTGCACAAAGGAATGCTGGCTCCTCAGAACTTTCTAACGGTTGGCCCTCAGGCCGCCGTGATCAGTGGCTCCGGCAAACCTTCCGCCGAGACGCTCATTCATATTTCAATCCTCGGCCAACTCCTAGCTGGGTGCATTTTACATACCCATTCAGTATGGTCCACGCTTCTGACTGATCTATATGGCGATTCTGATGGCCTGGAGATCGAAGGCTACGAAATGCTGAAGGGTCTTCGCAACGTGAGCACTCATGAATACTCGGAATGGATTCCTATCCTGGAAAACTCACAAAATTATGACGAACTCGCGCTGCAAATTAGTGAGCTTTTGAAAGCCAATCCACGAATCCACGCCGTCCTCCTGAGAAGGCACGGCATGTATACATGGGGCGAAGACATTCTTGAAGCCATGAGACATGTCGAGATACTGGAATTTCTTTTTGAAGTTATCGGACGAAAACATACTTCCGGCGTTGGAACCAGATAGGGTTGGAGTCAGCTGAGATGAAAAGAGCGGGAAGGAAAACGCCGAGTGCTTCGCCAGGCGCTTGCACTTCCCGTATGATTAAAACTGCGGAATCAAATTACTTTGTCTCGCTTCCGAGTGTGTATTTCCGTGACACCACCGTTTCATCACTGCCTTGCGCGGCAATAAGAACGGGCGGGCGGCGACGCGTTGTCGGCAGATCGGACGAGTAGTCAGCGAGCCAGAAAGAAACACCAGAATGGGCGCTGGCCGTAAGCTCCAGGTTCACGCCTTCACTCTCGATTCCGTACAAGATCAAAGGGCCGGTTGAATTCGGACTGGTGGTCACGATGCGTCCGGAAATTTTGACCGAGATCAGCTTCACCTCCGGCGCAAACCTGAGAATGATGCGATTGGCGCCCCTTTGTGACTTCACGTTCATGTGAACGTGATGCAGGTCACCTTCCTGTGCGTTTGCTTTGATCTCAGCGACTGGTGGCTGCAAAGCAATTACGGGAGCTGGTCCGGAGAGGACCGACCGCTGTGAGCCTGCCAGAAAATTCGGGAGAGGTTGACGCTTGAGTACTCCTCCGGGGAGAAACTGAGCGGTATAAGCATCCAATCCTCTGTCATCGCTAACCCACGCGGCTGTGTGATCATCCGCATTGACAGTATAGAGGAGACTGTCTCTGTGGGGATGTTGAGCACTAGGGTGGGATTGCACCATTCCCACTCCCAGGCAAAGGCCAGCGACAGCGATCAGTGGCAATACAATGATGCGCCACAACGGTTGTGGAGCAGCCACATTGACCAGGGGAATACAGATGATGAAGAAAAATCCCACGAGAAGGCCTACGCACGCGATGCTTAACAGATTCAGGGTCAGAAAAACGTACAAAAGGTAGCCCAAGGGAGCAAAAAGCAAGACCGCAGCTACCGCTCCTGGCAGCGTTCCAAGCAACTGTGCGCCGGGAGACCCAGTCTTCAGCAGACCGAGCACTACAAATCCGACAGTAGTAAGCAGCAGCGGCCAGAACAGTAGATAGCTGCCCGCCGGAAGCAGAAGAGCAATAGTCCAGCTCAGGATACATACAACAACCAGCCCGGCCGACGACAATTCCTGAAGATTGAAACTCCTGCGGAGTTTTGCCAAAACGGCGCATCCTATGGCGGCCCCACACACTGCCAAACCGACCAGCAGAAAAGAGTTAGCCGAAGTGTCACCCAACAGGACGCGCTGACCGAGAAGCTGAAGAAGCAACCAGCCAACAGCCACCATCACTCCCGGAATAATAAGGAGCATGACGAGACAGCCAAGAACTGCAAGAACAAGACTCCCACGCCGAACTTTCGCTTGGCGCACTCCTGCAACAATGATCAGCAGAAGCAGAACGGTGGCAACAACTTCGTTGATCAGAACCCAACGTTCACTGTAGGTGATGAGGTGGCTGCCAAACCAGTCAAAAAAGACGTCGTCACCGCGTGCCTCTTTGAATTGTTTCAGGTCCATCTGGCCGAACCGGCGTGAAAGCGCCAGTGCATATGAACCGTGATGCTGAAGAGATTTGGTATCCAGACTATCGGCCGTGTCCAGCCACGAATGGTAGGCTTCAAGATGGCCGCCAAAGGCAAAGTTGAGCCCGGGAGTATGTGAAGGGCGAAACACGGCAAAATCCGTATCATTCGGCAGCAATTTGTAAAGCGCATAAAACAGTGAGGAGCCGATTGGAGAAGGGGCAGCATTGGCAACTTCATTGACCAAAGGAGCATTGTTCGCACTGGTCTCAAAAAGCAGCGAAGGACCGCTGTTACCGCGGGCTTCAAAGTTCATCACCAGGCCGACATCTTTGAGCCAGGTGTGAGAAGCCACAAACGCTTCCGCCCCAAGCAGCCCCGCTTCTTCCCCGTCGGTGAAAAGCACAATCAGATCGTTTTTCAACGGAGTTCCCGTCTGTATTGCGCGAACCGTCTCCAGAACAGCGGCCACTCCTGCGGCATCATCGGCCGCACCAGGACCGCTGGGGACAGAATCATAATGGGCCATCAGTATAATGGCTCCGGAGTTCGCCGTGCCAGGCAGCCGTGCTACAACGTCGCGAGTGTTGCCGGCGATGACAGCTCCAGAACGGTGGTAAATGCCGGTTGCCGTCACTACCTGCGGATTCATCCCCAGCGCCGAAAGCTGCGCTAGAACGTACTCTCTCGATGACGTGTCGGCGCTGGAGCCAATAGGATGCGGCACGGACGCAATGGCGCGGACATGGGTGAGGGCCCGCTCCGCGGAAAATTCATTCGGAGACGCAGTCGCCGGCGCTGCATCCGGTGCTTTCAACGCGAAGATTGCCAAAGCTGCGAGCAGGAAAACACCGCACCACGCCAGAAAGGCAGACAAAAATGATGGCGATGCCCCTTCCTGCTGCTGCTGA
>DATCAX010000179.1:0-5173 GCA_036512375.1 Candidatus Angelobacter sp.
GGCCTGAAAAAAGCAGCCTGGTTTCTGGATGGCCACGCCAACGCAGACGAGCCGTTCATCCTTCACAACGTCGACGTCATCAGCACCATCGATCTCCAGCGCCTGGTTGAGTCACACAAAAAGAACAATGCGCTGGCGACGCTGGGAGTCCAGGAACGCAAAACATCGCGCTACCTTCTTTTCGATGAGCATGCTCAACTTTGCGGCCGCCGATTAGTAAAAGAAGAAAAGACTGAAATCGTCCGACCGTCAAAGCATTTATCCGAACTCGCATTCACCGGCATTCACGTGATCTCGCCACGGATTTTTCCATTGCTGACGGAAGAAGGAGTTTTCTCCATCGTGCCGGCGTATCTGCGGCTGGCAGCGCAGGGTGAAAAAGTAATGGCCTTCCGCGCCGACAAATACTACTGGCGCGATCTGGGCAAGCCGGAAAATGTTCAGCAAGCCGAGCAGGACATAAAAGCCAACCTTGTCAGATGATATTTACCGCAAGGTCGCAGCCCAGGCAACATCGGTGGGATCGGCAAGCGGATAGCCAAGTTCTTTCCATCCGCCAAAGCCTCCCTGCAAAGGTCGCACACGCGTGATGCCAAGTTTCTGAAGTTGTTGTGCCACACGGGCACTGGTGGCTTCATTGGGTCAAGTACAGTAGAGAATAATCTCCTCGTCTTTGGGCAGCATGTCTGCCCTGCCGGTGACTTCACTGGGCAGCACACGGATGGCGCCGGGTAAAGTTCGAGGATCGGCCAAGGAATCAAGTGGATGGCGCAGATCAAGAATTACGATTTTGTCGCCTACATCCAGCATCTGCCGCACTTCTTCCGGAGTGATGCGCGATTTGTACAGCGCGTTCATAAATTGGCGGCGTTGCACGTACTTGATGCCAACGTTCAATGCCAGCACGACCAAGCTGGCTTCGAAAAGAATTGGCCCGACCGCCGACGCGACGTGCAGGCGCTCCACTGGAAGATATCCGGCGAGCATCAGGACAATGATCCACAGGGCCGAGCCAGCTGTGTTGGTAACAAAGAAATGCTGCCGCTCAATGCCGGACAAGCCGGCTACAGCTGGCACCACGTGGGAAACGCCCGGCAGCCACTTGGAAAAGATCAACGTGCGGTTGGAGCCTTTTTCAAAGAAAACTTTGGAGCGGCGCACGCAGCTATCGGGTTCGAGCGAAATGCGGCACAGCATGGAAAGGACGCGGTCGCCTTTTTTTCTGCCAATCTCGTACCATAGGGTATCGCCCACCACGCAGGTGGCCAGGGCGATCCAGACGGCAACATCGAAGCGTAAATGGCCTCCTGCCGCGAGCGCTCCTGCTGCCACCAGCACGGGAGAAAATAGTAAGGGTGCGCCGATCCGCTCCAGAAGACCGGAGGCCAGCAGCACAAGGTAGGGATGGCTAACCACCAGACGTAATAGCGATTTCACTTGGGAGTCGGGTCCTTTGGATTTGCCGAATTTACAAAAAACTGAGTTCTGTCGTCATTTTAGATACTCTAAAGCCTGCGGAGATTCCGGTTGCTGAAATTTTTTGCGGTCATTCTCGGTCTTTTGCTCATCCTCACGGTCTTGTGGGAAACCTTTGAAACCATTGTGCTCCCACGCCGCGTTACGCGCCAGTTCCGGCTAACCAGGTTTTTCTATCGCGGCACATGGCGGCCGTGGACCTGGCTTGCCGCCCTGCGCGGCAACAAAAAGAAACACGATTCCCTGCTCAGCTATTACGGGCCACTGTCCCTCTTGCTACTGCTTGCTCTGTGGGCTCTCACGCTCGTGGTGGGATTTGGGCTGTTGCATTATGGCCTCCACGATAAGCTCTCCGGCGCTCTCTTTGACAGCGATCTCGGCAATGCCATGTACCTGAGCGGCACCACGTTGTTCACCCTCGGCTTGGGCGACGTCCTGCCCGCCTCACCGCTTGGGCGCTTTATCACCGTGCTGGAAGCTGGCATTGGCTTTGGCTACCTCGCTCTGGTGATCGGCTATTTGCCTGTGCTGTATCAGGCATTTTCACGCCGCGAAGTGACAATCTCCTTGCTCGACGCTCGCGCCGGTTCGCCGCCAACGGCGTATGAACTGTTGCGCCGCCAAAGCGGTGTTCACGGTCTGGAAGCCCTCACCCAGTTGCTGGAAGATTGGGAAATCTGGTCGGCCGACTTAATGGAGAGCCATCTTTCGTACCCAGTGCTGGCTTACTTCCGCTCGCAGCATGACAACCAGTCATGGATCGCTTCGCTCACGGCCATCCTCGACGTTTGCGCTCTGTCCATGGTTGGACTGGAAGGCATGTGCCAATATCAGGCGCGGATGACCTTCGCCATCGCGAGGCATGCAGTCGTCGACCTGAGCCAGGTCTTCGGCGCACCGCCCGCGAAAGTTGAAAAAATCAATCGCCTTCCGGCGGAAGCTTTGGACGAGCTACGTAAGCGTCTGCACATCGAGGGCTTTGTTCTCGCCGATGGCGACAACGCCCTGGAAGAGCTACGCCGCCTGCGCGGACTCTATGAGCCTTATGCTCTTTCCCTGGCTGGATATTTGCGATTGGAACTGCCTCCTTGGATCAAAGGCGTCGGGACGAAGGACAACTGGCAGACCACAGCCTGGCAGCTGAGCCAGGCACAGCAACAGGCAATACCTTCACACGATGAGCACAGATAACCGCATCAAAACAGTCGCTGGCGTCGACTAAGGCACACAACTCTTGACCGTCTGTAGCTTGTGATAGGAGATAACGCAAGACGCACTTTTGGGAATGTTGTCAAGTGAATTGCCGAATGAAGTCTCCAGTGCGCCAACGCCGATCGGAACGCTCTGGCCTTCAGGCAAGCCATAACTTATCAGCGTTCCTGCTGTTGTCAGCATTCCTGCTTTCGCCAGCATTCCTGCTTCTCTCATCACATCTATCGTTGTCAGCGTTCCTACTATCAGGGCATTGGCTCTTAGTGCTCCAATTGACTGCGCCCTGGCTTGTGCTGTCCTCCTCTTGTAGTGCGTCACAATGCAAGCGCTTCAGCTTCAACTGCCATTGCCTCATACTTCAGTACCTCATACGTCCTGGTAGACAAAAGCAGTTATTAGAGCTTCAGATGCCAGACGTGAGACTTCAGACATCAGAATCTCAGATGTCAGAGCCTTATACGTCAAAACCTCAACTACTTGAGCCTCGACCGCCCAGAGCGCAACTGTCATGGGGCCGCCCCCAGAAGTGCATACCGCTCCCTGCTATCCACGCTATTGCATTTTTTTGCAAATGCATTATCTAGTTTAAGAGACTTTATATAAGCGATGATGCCTTCGCGGCCTTCTGCTTAGAAGGCAGAGGGGCGTAATGTGTCGGCTGGGGCGTAGTTCGAATCAAGACCACGGCGACAGATAGCACTGGTGAAATCACTAAGTAAGCCGTTCTAGTTGTGGGTGATGATGCCAAAAGGAAGTGAGAATGGCCTGCCTGGGTTTTTAATGAGAGCAGGCATATGCCTGCTCACTGAGAGCGGGTTTAGGTGCGCGGTGCGAATTTGTCATTCATAGGCGGGTCGTAGGTGCAGAAAGCGATAGCGCAACCCAACCGACGAATGGCACTGTGGAAGGCGTGGGGAGCTGTGGCGCGAGGATGGATAAACTGGCGAAATGGCACGTGTCGCCGAGCCTGATCTGTATTCATGATTCTTGGAGGTAGAAGAGCGAAGGAAACCAGACTGGCTAGAAGTCCATGGGCATTTGGCGGCGCGAATTATCTTCTATTGCTGAATCATCCATTGCAATTCAGTTGCACCAGAGCATGATGTAGGAGACGGAGGCCGATCGACCATCGGCGAACTGGGTCATAGTCGCTGTCGCCAAAGCCCGTCACATACGCTGTGAGGCAAAAGCCGGTGAAGGAAACACGGGCGTCCTCCGACCGAACCTTATCTTCCGACTGAATCTCGGCTTCCGACTGCGAGTGGCTTTCCAGACGGACTTTATCTCGTGATTGAGCGAACTCTTCCGATTGGAAGCTTGTTCCAGACCTGGCGTTCTCGTATGGACTAGCGTAGTTCAATGAACCAGCTGTTTCGAAGTCTTTGACGTGTGAATCCGGGCCCTCGCTCGCGTTGGAGTGCTCAACTTGCTCATATGCGGGCACCATCGGTTGAAGCGCAGCAGAGCGACGATTCACGTTTCGTTCCAACAGCGCGCCACTTTGCTCAACCTCATCATCGTGGACCAACGTTTCCTTATGGTAATAGCAGTGGCGAATGACCAACTCCACTGCGGCAGGTATCTCGGGTGCGCGGACGAGCAGCCGGCAAAGTTCTTTGGCAAATGATTCGTGCTTTTCAAATGAACAACGATCAGCTTCATTAACAAACACAAGATCGATGTAAGAAACAAATTTGCGGTCGCCGAAGATTTCTTCCTCCGGAGCGACTTCCCTGCTCGACCAGGCGTCACACTTTGCGGTTGCCAATGGGAATCCAGCGGCATTGATGCGCGAAAGAAACGAGCCAAGTTCCGGATGCGCCACCGCTTCCGGGATTTGCTGGACCAGTTCAGGATGATGCTTCAGATCGTAGTAGCGCACATGCTTGTCAGGGGAGCTCCAGGGCAACTCCAGGGCAGGATCTTCGCGGCCAAGCTCCACCGAAAAATCGGCCTGCATCAGCTCAGCCCGTGGTGGAGCAAAAAGCGCGAAATCTGACGTTCCGCCCAGCGCCCGTCATATCCGGTGGGTTGGGCAAGGAATGCACAGTGGCCGCCATGAGCGGTTTCCAAAAGCGTGATGTGCGGGTTGGCAACTAACTTGGCTCGGGTTTCGGGCAGGAGGCGGATAAAAGGGTCGTCGATGGCGTGGATCACCAGAGTCGGGAGCGCGATGTTTTCGATCACGCGGTAGGCGCCAGAGCGCGCGTAATAATCGTCAGCATTTTCGAATCCGCAATAGCGCGCAGTGACCACGTCGTCAAACTCGCGGATCGTATTCGGGAAGCGCTCGATCTTTTTATATATGTCGGGAAACAACTTGCGTTTCCGTTCATAGGTGCGCATCAGGCTGACCAGAAACTTCCATTCATAGATGCGATTGCCGCCCACATGCATGGCATCCGCAGATGCCGCCAAATCCGCTGCCGGCGAAACCGCAGCAACCGCTTTCAGTTCGGCAGGAGCATTCGGGCCCAATTCACCA
>DATCAX010000180.1:0-2003 GCA_036512375.1 Candidatus Angelobacter sp.
GGGCGCATTACACCGGTCTATGAGTCGCTCGGCAGCAACCGGCTTACATCGCGATGGCAACGGAAGGTGATCTTCAATCTGCTTGAAGCTGTGCGCGGAGCAGTGCCGGAGTGCCTGCCGCACACATTCCTGGCCCGGCTCGACCTGCCGGACCGTGAGACCGCCCTGCGCGACGTCCATTTTCCGCCCGAAGGAACGTCGTTCACGCAATTGCAGAGCGCCTCAACGCCGGCGCACCGGCGACTGATTTTTGAAGAGCTGTTCTTCCTGGAGCTGGGCCTGGAGCTCAAGCGCCGCCGCATGCGGGAGCGCGCCGGGATTGGCTTCGCCACTACCGACAAGGTCCGCGAGGCGATTCGCGAGGTGCTTCCCTTCCATCCCACGGTGGCGCAGAAACGGGCCTTAGGTGAGATTGTGACGGACATGCGCAGCCCAAGCCCCATGCGGCGGCTGCTGCAGGGCGATGTGGGTTCGGGCAAAACCATTGTCGCTTTCCAGGCCATGCTGGTGGCCATGGAGAACGGCTACCAGGCGGCCCTGATGGCTCCGACAGAGATTCTGGCGACGCAGCATTTTCTGGCCGCACGCAAGCTGCTGGAGCGGTCGTCCCGGAATCCGCGCATTGTGCTGCTGACCGGCTCACTCGACGAGGACCGCAAGCGCCACACGCGGGGGCTGATTAATCGGGGTGAGGCGCAACTGGTCATCGGGACTCACGCGCTGATCGAAGAAAAAGTGGAATTCGACCGGCTTGGCCTGGTGGTGGTCGATGAGCAGCATCGCTTCGGTGTTCTGCAACGCTTCAAACTAATGAAGAAGCCCAACCAGCCTGAACCCGACGTGCTGGTAATGACCGCCACGCCGATACCGCGCACGCTTGCGCTTTCTCTCTACGGCGACCTGGACCTGAGCGTACTGGACGAGCTGCCTCCCGGTCGCACGCCCATCGTCACACGCCGCGTTTCCGGCGAACGATCGGAAGAGGTTTGGGAGTTTGTGCGCAAACAAGTTGCGCAGAAGCGGCAGGCTTACATCGTTTATCCGGTCATCGAGGGGACAACGGATGACCAGCCGGAGTTGGATTTTTCGCATGATCCAGAGGCGGCCATTGATCCACCTCCGCTGGTGCGTAAAACCGTCCGTAAAGGCAAAACTGCGGAGCTGTTTCCGAAAGCTGTTCAGGAGGCAAATCCAGCGGCGAAATCCGGCTTGAAATCAGCCGTGGAGATGCACGAAAAACTCCGCACCGGTCCACTCGCCGGTCTGCGCCTGGGCCTGCTGCACGGGCGCCTCGATGCGGACGAGAAAGAGATCATCATGCGCCGCTTCCAGCGCGGTGAGATCGACGTGCTGGTAGCCACAACGGTGATTGAGGTTGGAGAGGATGTGCCCAACGCGACGGTAATGGTTGTTGAGCACGCTGAGCGGTTCGGGTTGGCACAGATGCACCAGTTGCGCGGGCGGGTGGGCCGTGGCGCCGCAAAGAGCTACTGCATTCTTATGACCGGGCCGCGCGTCTCCCCGCTGGCCGAGGAGCGCTTGAATGCCATGGTCCGCACCCAGGACGGCTTCGAGCTGGCTGAACTTGATCTCACGATGCGGGGTCCGGGCGAGTTCTTCGGGACCCGGCAGGCAGGGTTGCCCGATTTTCGCGTGGCAAATTTGGTTCGCGATCGCAAATTGCTGGAGCTGGCCAAACAGGAAGCCAACCGGTTTGCCAACCATCCTGATGCCGAACTGACAGAGGCGGAGCGGGCGCGCGTGTGGGCGCGGCTCAAAGAGGCGTGGCAGCGTCGTTATGGGCTGGTGGAGGCCGGATAAGCGCGCGGGGCTTGTGCTAAGCTTTCGTCCGTCCAACCTGGACGAAAGGTAGGCGAACCGTATGTTGCGTATCGCCTTGTTCATCGTTGCATCCGCAGCTATCGTCGCGTTGTCCTGGCGATCGATTCGGGATTTGCGCTCCCACGGCTTCTATCGCTTTTTCGCGTTTGAGCTTCTGGCGG
>DATCAX010000181.1:0-2474 GCA_036512375.1 Candidatus Angelobacter sp.
CGCGACTGGGCATCGTCTGAAGACAGGGCGCTCTGGTGCGTAAGCTGATTCATAACACCGCCGATCGCTGCAAACCTGCTTTTATTCACAGCCCCGCAGTCCCACTTCTCGTTAATGCTGCACGGCGACGCCTCAGTGCGATAGTGCTCTCGCAAAGCCAAAGCAGCAGCCACCATGCCCGCAAGCGCCAGAAACGCGATTAACCATCTCATAGCTTTCCTCGGTTCAATATTTTCTCTCGCGATTAACAACGGAGGCTCAGTTTAGAGTTTCCTCAAACCTCACTTCGTCAACCCCAGCGCCTGCGACTGGAATGCCAGCGACGCATCCAGGTGCTGCGACACAAACTGCCAGTCATGCCCGCCCGGATAAATATGCGCCTCGTGCTCCACGTGGCGCGCGGTCAAAAGTTTATCCAGTTGCCGGGTTCCGGCGTTAAAGCCGTAATTGTCCTGGTCGCCGCAATCAAAATAGATCTTCAGCCCTTGCAGGTTCGCGGTTCGCGCAAACACAAACGGCGTGTTCTCTTTCCAGAAGCGCTCATTCAGCGGTGAGCCAAACGCGCTTCCCAGAAACGCGCCCAGACCCACGTCCGACGATCCGTGCGGAAGCTCTTCCAGCAGCGCCGGCATGTGTACCGCCACAGACGCAAACATTTGCGGATATTTGAAAGCAAACCGCAAAGCGCCGTATCCGCCCATGGAAATCCCGCCGATCGCGCGCCCTGAGCGACTGCCCACCAACCGGAAACGCCGCTCCATCTGCGGCACAAACTCGCGGATAAAGAAATCTTCGTACAGAATATGGCCGTCGCGAGAATTAATGTAAAAACTATTCTCGCCCTGCGGCGTGATGATCACAAACTCGCCCAGCCGCTTTTCGTCCCATGCTTCTTCAATCCCGCTGGAAGCCCCGCTCGAAGCTAAAAAGCTCTGGTCGCCGCCGAGCCCGTGCAGAAAATACAACACCGGAAAGCGCTTGCCCGGGTTAGCGTCATAACCGGGCGGCAGCATCGCGCAATAGCCAATCCGTCCGGGCACATATTTGCTCTTCATCGCGCCGCATTGCGTGCGCGACGCCGCGAAAGCATTGACTGTAAAAAGCAAAAATAGAAATGAAGCCAGGTATTTGAACATTGATCTCAAAACTTGCCGTCAGCAATCAGCATTCGGCCAACAGATAGCACTTGGCATTAGCAGCTAGCAAAAAACGGTGCTCTCAACGCTCTACGGTCTCAGCGCCCCTCTACGGTGAAGCAGTTTTTGGCTAATTGCCAGTTGCTAATTGCCAGTTGCTAATTGCCAATTGCTCCCACTCAATCATGCCGCAGGGCCTGCACCGGATCGAGCTTTGCTGCCCGCGATGCCGGATAAAGCCCGGCAGCCATGCTTACCAACGCAGAGAACCCCAGCGCAGCCACCACCAGCCATAGTGGCACCACCCAGAAATTTTCCGGCCGGATATCTTGCCGCTGCAGGTAAATGTTCGTACCAAAGTTGATGACCCTGCCAATCGTCCAGCCGAGCCCAGCGCCCAGCGCTCCGCCAAGGATTCCCATGGATCCGGCTTCAAAGAAAAAGATTCTCATCACGTCGCCGTCGCTGGCGCCCAAAGCTTTCATGATTCCAATTTCGCGCCTCCGCTCCAGGATCGCCATCACCAGCGTGTTCACAATGCCCAGTGACGCCACCGCGAGGGCGAGGCTGCCGAAGATTCCAAGAAAGAGGTCGAGGAAAGTAAAAAACCGCGTGATCCCCTTTGAAGCATCAAGAATAGAAAACGTGCTGAAGCCCTGCTTTCTGATGTCGTCTTCCACCTGGGCCACGGCTTTGCTTTTGCCCACACGCACAATCAGCGCGATATATGTTTTACTTTCTGACGGACGCAGCGTGCTCCACAGTTCGCCCGCCTGCACCATGTCCAGTGACTCCGCCAGCGCCAGCGGAAGAAATACCGGCGTCCGGCCCTGCCGCAATCCCCGGTTCGGCTCGCTGGAAACTATTCCGACAATTTTCAACTTCAATTGCTTCGGCACCAGGTTGAAAGACTGCGCGTCTTCCGCCTTGATATCGTCAGCGCTGTCCACGTCGTCCGGATCCGCCTGGCCTTTTTTTGTGGTCTTGCCGGCCAGCGGCGCACTCTCACCAGCTTCACGTTTGTGATAGCGCAGCACAATATTCTTGCCCAGCAGTTGGTCTGCCTGGTCCTTGGTCAGCTTCACGTCAGTCCCGCGAGGCTCCCGCGGCAGGTTCAACAGGTCGCGGCCAAAATCACCCAGAATGATCACTTCCTCCGCCACGCCGGAGGAGAAGAAGCTTCCCTGTACGTCATCAAAAGATTCACTGGTTCGGGCCGACTGCGGCAGTGTTCCCACCACCGTGAAATGATTGCCCGTCTTGTCCGTCTCCAGCCGCACATCGCCCACGGCGCTGAAGTTGGGATAAACCTCGGCAACGTTGGCCATCTGCTCAAAG
>DATCAX010000182.1:0-6208 GCA_036512375.1 Candidatus Angelobacter sp.
GCCCGGCTCAATGGAAAAGCAGGTATTGGGGATGATCTCGCGATCGTCCTTGGTCTCAAGGTTGTCCATATTGGCGCCATTGCCATGCACGTTCATGCCGATGGAATGCCCCGTCCGGTGCGTAAAATATTGCGCATAACCTGCAGCATTGATGTGTTCACGCGTGGCATGGTCAACTTCCCAGCCGGCGATGCGCCGCTTACCGGCAAAGGCCTCTACCACTTTCTTGACGCCCGCATCCCGCGCTCCGCTGACGATATTAAAGATCTCAACCTGTTTTTCTGACGGCGTGCCGAGCACTCCGGTCCACGTAATGTCGTAATAGACTGCGTTGGGCGTGTTCTTCTTGGCCCAGATATCGAGCAGGACAAAATCGCCGGCCTTGATCGGCAAAGAAGTTTCCGGGCTGGGTCCGTAATGCGGATCGCCGCTGTTGGCGTTCACCGCCACCACCGGCAGATCTTCCGTGACCAAACTCTCGCGACGAAACGCCTCGGCCAGCCACTGCTGAATTTCGTATTCGGTGGCGCCGCCGTTGCGGACGCGCCGGCCAATTTCCTTGAAGCATTCCGGGACAATGGCGTCGATGGCGTCACGCGCGGCAAAATGGCTCGCGATCTGCTCTTCACTCCATGCCGCTTCAAACCGTCCCACCAGGTCGCCAGAACTTACGATCTCCTTGCCAAAGCTGCGGATCAACTCCACCGTGCCCGCGTCCACCAGGCCGATATAAGGAATCAGGTTATTGGGCGAATACTGCATTGCCACCGTGCGATGGCGCACCAGCATGGCTTGCAGGTTGTCCCATAGCTCACGCCAGGATGAATACTCGCGCTTGGCGCCGGGCAGGGAATCCAGGCGTCCCGCTTCAATGCGGTGTACCAGCTTGGTCGGCTCACCTTCGCGGGGAATAATGTAAAACCAGCGGCGCGTGACCATCTGATTTTCCGGCAGCCCAAGAACTCGGTAGGCAATGGGATCGCGGTGGTGATGGTCGTAAAACAACCAGGCATCGATATTGCGCTCATGCAGGGCTGACTGAATAGCTTTCAAATCCATAAGTGGTTCTTCTATTTAAACACAGTCGCCTTGAAACCAACGTTCGCCCCGCGATGTCGGGTTCGCCAGCCACTAATTACCAATTTTGGCAATTCCGGCGATTTTGGCAATCTCTTCTTACGGCCCTCTGCCTGCGTTCTTCAGCCAGCCCCCCACCCCCCATAGCGCTTTTGTTGCAAACAAATGGCAAACCCCAATTCGAAAGGACTGTCGAAAGCCTGTCGATGCCCTTTTTTCTCGTGTTTCCCATGCTCAATTGCGTATCTTTCGGCTTGCCGCTTATTCTGTTTTCAAAGACCACCCACCAGACACACTCCGTCCGATGGCCAATGTGGTACTTTACCATTTATTCGCCCTTTGTGTCAATGAGAAAAAGCTCTCCCTTCCTTTAGGGAGTGCCGTGCCCACGGGGTGGAGCAGGCATTTTATGCCTGCGGTGAAGTCGTACGGTGTAAGAACGGCGCTTTAGTGCCGTGAAAGGATTACACAGAGTTACATTCCTCGCGCCCGCAGGCCAGCGCGCAGCCAAAGAGCAGCGCTATCAAAAAACCGTTCATTTCTTCAGATCTCTTATCAACTTCTGAATCAGGAGGTCGGCCAGGAATCTGGACGAGCCTCTTGACTTCACGGCGATGCAGGCGCAACATGGCGGCTTCCCGGAAAACGCTCTCCCAAAAACTCCCAGAAACAACGAGAGGCTCAAATGCGCAATAGCGTACGCTGTTTGCTCGCTGTCCCGGGCCTGCTCTGTGTTGTGCTTCCATCTCCAGTGGTTGCGTCCGGCCCGGTAACTGGCGCCGCAATGCTCAACTCGATCGCCTCGGCCAGCACGCAGCAAACGGCTCCGCCCAACTCAGTCATTCTGGTTCCTGACAATGCTTTTCCCGGCGGCGTTCTCACCGGCGTTGTCCTTGGTCCGGACGATCAGCCGGTGCCTAACACGCCGGTGGAGATATCCGGCGGCATTCCTGCGACGCTGGGTGGAGAAGTCATCGGCGAACCGTTATCTTGCCCGCCGAACGATCCCAAGTGCCAGCCGGAGAAGCCATCGCAAAAGCCCGGAGAGATCGTTCCCGGCCCGCCCGTGGATTGCGTGTCAGTGCTGCGTAAAGCAGGCGGCGATCCTACAGCCTCAACCGAGATGCGTAAGGCGGGTGGCGATCCGACAGCCTCAACCGAGATGCGTAAAGCAGGCGGCGATCCGACAGCCTCAACCGAGATGCGTAAAGCTGGCGGCGACCCGGGAACGACAGCGTCCGCCACTGGACTCTCCGCCAGGAGTGGGCCAATCACTGACGCTGCGGGTCGTTTCGCGCTTTGCATGTTGCCCAACGCGCCGGCAGTCAATCTGAACTTGCCTGGCAGCGCCAAGGTTCCGGTAACAGCTGTACAAGGCCAGATCGGCGCGCCCAACAAGCCTCCGGATTTCTTCCAGCCGGGACAGAAGATTTCCGTCACCGGCTCGATAAGCGAGCCCAAGGCCACTCAGGAAGGACAGACATGGCTGCTTCCGGCTGTCCAGGCCTGGAGCCCGAACCGCCAACAGTCCATCACCGCATTCAAGACTCCCAACAACTTGAAGCCTGGACCAGCGCAGATCTCTTACACCGGGGCTGATGGCAAGCCGCAGCAGGTGCAGGGAACAGTCTTCAAGATCATCCGCGCTTTTCTTGACCGCGCGCAGTTACGCAGCAACCAGGGAGCAACCTTTGAATATGACGTCCAGTTCGCGGCGCCGTCGGGACAACAATTATGCGTGGAAATGCATATTGCCGGGCCGATTGTCCTGACCCAGGCTCCCGCGCAGGTCATTCCCATAAATGCCGACGGACTGGGCAAGTTCAGCGGCAAGATCCGCGCCACGCAGGTAACGCCGGGCGCGACTGTCCCGTTCGACCTGACACCGCACATTCGTGTGTGCGTCAAGTGAGCACATCTGCAAATTAGAGGAGGGGACGGTGTGGCGTCCCTCTTTGCTGGATTCGATCTGAAGCGCAGGTTGCTTACGACACCGCCTTGGCTTGAGCTTCCGCCGGCATCACCACGCGATCATAAATCCACAACAGCAACGCGGTAAGCACGCCCACGGCAATTACCGCCCACCACATTTTTTCCGGCTGGTGGGTGACCTCGCCAAAGTGGTGGATCAGCTTTCCTCCAAACCAGCCGGCAATCAATGAGCCGATGCCGATGGGCAGGAATGCAAAACCCATGTATGTGCCCTGTTGTCCCGGAGGCGCGAGGCGGGAGATGTATTCGTAATACCGCGGAGACTGGATGATTTCACCCAGCGCGACAACGCCAAGAGTCACGTAAGCCATTACCACACTGGGATGAATGATGAGGCAAATCCACGCCACCGCCGACACAAGCGTTCCCAGCGTAATGGCCCGGAACGGAGCCACCTTCTGTGTGGCCACATTGATCAGCACGGTCAATGCGATCACGAGCAAGGGGCCGGTGATCAGCATGATTTCAGTATCGGTGTTTGGATTGATGTAGTCGTGAACGTAAATAGGCAGAATAATGAATTCCTGCCAGTACACAATCCAGTATCCGGAAAAGATCAGCAGGAACAGCATGAATCTTGGGTTTCCCAAAACTGTGCCAAAGTTTCTGAGTGACTGCGCGAGGCTGGTGCTCTGCACCTCGCCGGAGCGCTTTGGTTCGCGGAAGAAAATCAGTACGGCAAAAAACATCAGAAAGACGCTGCCCGCGGCGACGCGGAAAACATTCTCCACGCTCATGTGGCGATGCACCCACGAAGCCACATATGGTCCGGCTGCTCCGCCGATATTCACCAGCGTGTAATAGATCGAGTAGCCAATCGAGCGAACATTTTCTTTTGACGCACGCGCGGTTGTCCCGACTACGGCGGGCTTTACCAGTGCGATTCCCAGAGCGGGCAAAGCGAGAACCACGCTCACCAGGACGATCAACGGCATGTGGTCGCGCAACGGCGCAAGCCACGGAGAGCCCAGCGATCCCAGCACAAAGTAAGAGCAGCTCAGGATGAGATAGGCCAGTGAGAGGGCGCGGCGAAATCCCAGGCGGTCGGCAACCGTGCCGCCGAATGCGGCCATAAACCAGACCAGTCCGCCGAAAAGTCCTGTAAGGCTGCTGGCCTGCTGCACAGGAAACTGCAGAGATTCGTGCAAATAGCGCGCCAGTGAAGCGAAGGCGGCGTAATACGAGAGCCGTTCGAACAATTCAGTAACGTTGGCGACCCAGAATGGCCGTTCAAAGCCGGTCTTTATCTGCTCCAGGCGTTCAGAAAAGGACAAGATGTTCTCCTTGGCCGCAAATTGCTAGCTGCTCAGCGCCGCGCTCAGGCGCTGTTCCACCGCTGTCCGGCTCAGGCCGCAAATCCGCACTATTTTGTTTCGGCTGGTTTCACCGCTGGCTATGGTAACGGAGGAGCGCGGAATTGCAAACAAATCAGCAAAGAATTCAATCACCGCCTGGTTGGCTTTCCCGTCGACAGGCGGCGCGGTCAGCGCGAGCTTCAAAGCATCACCAACCACTCCTGTGATGGCGTTCTTGCGTGCCCGCGGATGGACCTTGATCGCGAACGTCGCGCCTCCCGCGATTTCCTTTACCTGGACCATTGCCGGACCGAGAGAAAAAGCTCCAGAATGACGATGAGCACAAGTACGACTGCTTGCGGGTTCTGCTTTAGATCGTGGCGCAGCACCCAGCCGAGCAGCGTCGCCAGGACCAGCAGAAGCAGGTTGGCGACGGAACTCATCTTTGGTACCAGTTGGTCCAGCGGGCGATAAGCGCGGATCAGGTTCAGGAAAGCGCAAAAAATCACGGCCAGCCCTCCAGAAAAGAACCACGCGGAATCCAAACTCAGGCTCTTCAACATCAGTACCACACCGCCCACTGTGTGCAAGCAGCCGAGCACCAATAGAGCCCAGGCAAGAACACGGTCGAGAGTTTTCATGGTTGAAGCCTTTTTCCAAAAATCGCGGAGCCAACCCGCACGTAGGTTGATCCTTCTTCAATGGCGACCTCAAAGTCATGTGACATGCCCATGGAGATCGCGTCCATGTGGATGCCGGGAAGCTTGCGGGCGGCGATCGTATCGCGCAGGTCACGCAACAGCCGAAAATAGGGCCGAGCGCCTTCAGGGTCTTCAGTAAACGGCGGCACGGTCATCAGGCCGCGAATCTGCAGATTTGCAAGCTGCGGTGCGGCCCGAAGCAAGCTTTCCAGTTCCGGAGAATCAAGCGGGATGCCGGCTTTATTTTCTTCTTCACCAACTTTTATTTCGATCAGCACTTCTAGATTCTTATTCGACTCCGCTGCGGCCTGGTTCAGCTTCTCCGCCAGCCGCAGAGAATCCACTGAGTCGACGGCGCAAAACAGTTCGGCTGCCTTCTTAGCTTTGTTGCTTTGCAGGTGGCCGATGAGGTGCCACTCGGCATCTTTGAGTTCGCTCAGTCCGGCTGACTTGCCTTCGAACTCCTGCACGCGATTCTCGCCAAAAATGCGAAGGCCCGCGGCATACGCTTCCTTGATCCGCTCCGGTTCCACCGTCTTGCTGACAGCCATCAGCGTAATGGCATCGGCGCGGCGTCCGACCTTTGCTGCGGCGCGCGCGATGCGCTCACGGATGGCATTAATGTTGTCAGCAACCGGCATGGAAGAATTATAGGAGACAAAGCTGCCACGGAGGCACGGAGACACAGAGAAGAGATACGGTGATTTGGTGATCGGAACCCGGACTGCTGTTTCGGCTCAGACTCCACCTAATCCGCGTAAATCCGCGGTAGGTTTTGCACCTTTCGTCTTCTATCGACAGGTAACGAGCTACTTCTTTTCACTTTCCAACGGCTTGCGGGCAAAGTAGAACAGAGAGAAGCACAGCAGTGCAAATACCAGGACAGAGAGCCACTGCGCATTTGCCAGGGCCGGGATTCTTCTGCTGAAGGACAACATGTTGTCGGGAATCCAATGGCGGATGGCCATCAGCTTAACGCCGATGCCAAGCAGTCCTACAATGCCGCCGGCAGCGATGAGGCCGCTGGCGTACAGAGAACCGGGACTGACGTCACTCTCGTCTGTTTTTTGTCCCGCACGCTCTGCCGCCTTCTCTACCAGCCACCGCACTATGCCTCCGCAGAAAATTGCCAGCGTGGTGGAG
>DATCAX010000183.1:0-7072 GCA_036512375.1 Candidatus Angelobacter sp.
CCGCCCCTTCGGGCGCAAATATTATTCTTACTCTCAATGTGGTCGCTGGCTCAGGAACATACAATCAAAAATGGCCACAAACACAGGCTGAATTTCCTCAACAGCCATCGTTTCTCAGCGACATCACATCGTGGTCTGAGTCTCGGACAATTAAATATGAGATGACTGGCGTTGGTGCTCAGCCCACCATTAACGGTAAGAAGTTTGAAGAAGGCGTAGTAAACGAAATAATGCTTCTGGGCACACAACAAGAGTGGACAATTGAGAACTGGTCAGCAGCGGGAAACGTCCGGCACCCTTTCCATATCCATGTTAATCCCTTCCAAATTGTTGAACTTTTCGATCCGACCACAATGACGCAACCTCTTGTCCTTCCCGCTCCGTGGGTTTGGTGGGATACGTTTGCCATACCAATCGCGAAGAAGGATGCCACAACAGGCAAGATCACTCCGGGATACTTCAAGATGCGAACTCGCTTCGCGGACTTCGCTGGTAAATTTGTTGACCATTGCCACATCCTGGCGCATGAAGATCGCGGAATGATGCAGTTGGTTGAAGTAATCGACAACAAGACTGTTGTAAAGCATCACTAGGGCAAATGACTTTGCGGGCTTTTCTCGATCTGGCAAGAGCCCGGATCGTGGAAAGCCCGCTCACTTCCAAACTAACCTTCTCTCGTACCCCGTATGGTCAAAAAACTCATCTGCGTCCGAATGTATTGAGGCGCATTGAATTAAGAGCCAGCTTTTTTCTGGCGGGCCTTTCAGCTAATGGCTGTCCCTCGCCAAAAGGCTGATCTGGTGTGAATTCAATGATATAAACCTTGTCATGTTCCACCTGCTGCGCTGCTGTTCGGATCGTTTCAGCGCCTCCTGTGCTCTCGTCGTGATCTCCTTCTGGAGAATTTGGTTCTGCGCCAACAGCTCGTGACCTTGCAACGAGGCAATGGGCGGCCGAAGCTTAGTCACCTTGATCGGCTTTTCTGGGTTGCGGTACGGCGGCTGTGGTCGAAATGGAAACAAGCTCTCGTGATCGTCAACCCTGAGACCGTTGTGCGCTGGCATCGGACTGGGTTCCGGCTGTACTGGAGCTGGCTATCCGGCCATCAAAAGGCTTTCGGCAGAAAGCGAATCAGCAAGGAGGTTCGTGATTTGATTTTCCGCATGGCCGCCGAAAATCCCACCTGGGGCGCTCCGCGCATTCACGGTGAGTTGTTGAAGCTCGGATTCGATGTCTCTGAACCGTCTCGCGCTGGGTACCTAAAAGCACCGACGAACCCAGAACCGGCGCAACGCTGGCAGACCTTCTTGGAGAATCACCGGGAGGCTATTGCCGCGATGGATTTCTTCACCGTTCCAACCCTCACTTTCGGTGTGCTGTACTGCTTCTTCGTCATCGCGCATGATCGCCGGCGGATTCTGTGAGCTGGCTGCAGTCAATGTGTTTGCGGTAAACCTGCTGTTCACATTCAAGGAAGCGCCCGCGCACTTGCGGGTCCCGGCATAATATATCTTGGCTGAATGAGCTAATTTACTTGGCAATAGCCGGTTCAGACGAAGAGAAGCGAGAATAAAAGCCAGCAAAGTGACAACCGGAACCGCGACTCGGTGTAGACGTACCCAGCAAGTGCTCAGTAGAGGGTAAGGAAGCCGCCAGTTTGCATCCGGTCTCAAACTGCCGCTGGGCGTTCAATCATTAAGTTCAACGCTCATAAAAACCACGTTGTCGATTTCTTTAAAGATCTCCGCGATATTGATGGGTTTGCTAACGTAGCCATCCATGCCGGCCTGAAGGCAGCGTTGCCGATCTCCTTTCATAGCATGAGCGGTCATGGCAATGATCGAAGTGTGGCGTCCCAGGGCCGCCTCGCGGGCACGAATGATCCCGGTGGCCTGAAGTCCATCCATCCCCGGCATCTGCACATCCATCAGTACCAGATCAAAAGTACGCGACTCCATGGCCGCCAGAGCCTCGGATCCGCTGATTGCAAGCGTGACGGTATGACCACGTTTTCCCAAAATTCTTGTGGCCAACACGTGATTAATGACGTTATCTTCCACCAGCAAGATGTTCAACAGGCGGGTGCATCCTTGGTTGGAAGTGTCCACCCGCAAAGCCGCCGGCTTCTCTTCTTCGACTATGGGTCTAAGTTTCAGAGCTGAAAGAATCGCTTTGTACAGTTCAGTTTGACGGACTGGCTTCACAAGATAGGCTGCAATGCCTAATTCGCGGCACCGGCTGGCGTCATCTCTTTGCTGATCGGAAGTGAGCATGAGAATCGCAGTCCGCGCAAGACCTCCGTCTTTCTGAATGCGTTCGGCCAGATCGAAGCCACTCATTCCCGGCATATGGGAGTCTGTCAGGACAAGGTCGAAAGCCTGATTAACGCGACGGCTGTTCTCCAGTATCTGCAGTGCCGCCGTGGCATCAGGCGCGCCTTGTGGCCTCATCTGCAGCCGTTCTAGCATGTCCTGGAGAATACGGCGGTTGGTCGCGTTGTCGTCAACCACGAGTACTCGTAACTCCGGCATTTTGATATCGATGGCCGCAGTTGGTGGCACGGCCGATCCAAGAATGAAACTAGCGCTGAAGTAGAATCGGCTCCCTTTTCCTGGTTGACTTTCGATTTGTAAGCGACCACCCATCATCTCTACCAGAGAAGCAGAAATCGTCAACCCTAGGCCTGTACCGCCATACTCACGAGTGGTAGAGCCGTCTGCTTGCGAAAATGCCTGGAAAATCAATGGCTGTTTATCTTCGGGAACTCCGATTCCAGTATCGACGACGGCGAAGCAGAGACGCACATCAGTTGCCGTTCGATTTTCACAAAAGACTTGCACTACGACTTCGCCCTTCGCCGTGAACTTGATCGCATTGTTGGCGAGATTGAGGATTACCTGTCGTAACCGTCCCGGATCACCCATGAGCGATCCTGGGATCTCATAGCCAATGTCGCAGGATAACTCCAGGCCCTTGCTGTGTGCCGCCAGAGAAACTGTCTGCAGTGCCTCTTCCAGGGTTGTTCGCAGATCGAACTCCACAAGATCGAGGCTCAACTTATGCGCTTCAATCTTAGAGAAATCCAGAATATCGTTGATCACAGTCAAAAGGGCCACGCCGGACTGGCTGACGGCCTCCAAGTACTCTTGTTGCTCGGAAGTCAGATTCGTAGTCAAAGCCAGTTCGGTCATGCCAATGATGCCATTCATGGGCGTGCGAATCTCATGGCTCATGTTAGCCAGGAACTCACTCTTGGCCTGGTTGGCACCTTCCGCAGCCCGCTCCGCTTTAAGCCGTTCTATAATCTCACTTTGTAACGCCTCGTTGGCGCAGGCCAGGTCCGCGGTTCTCTGCACGACCCGGATTTCCAGTTCGTCTTGGGACCGCTGCAACTCTTCTTCAGCCTTGAGTCGCTCTCCGATCTGCAGGGCCAGCGACTGGTTCACATGCCCCAGGCGAATCGCATTCTCCGCTTCGCTCCTGAAGATAGAAAACATGCTGATCAAAAGCCCGTTGAAAACAACGGCATATCCAACGATCTTCATCACGTGAGCCGCGAAATACCCCGCATCATAAAGCTTTCGGCAAAACATGTAGTCGAAATGGCTTCCCAGGGCGATGATCAGGGAGAGCACCAGCCAATATTCAAAATCGTCCTTCTTCCAGCTGCCCTTCGCCAGGTATCCAATTATGGCTAATGCAAAGAAGAGGACCGGGGCAAGGTCGAGGGCGCGGTGAACAAAGAAATTGGGGAAGTAGGCCGGCGGCAGTGAAATCAGTGAAAAGCAGAGAAGGCCGATTACAATGCAACTTCCCACGACAAGGTAAACTGTGTTTTCTCGGATCCGGCCGGCCGTTGGTCTTCGTGTCTCTCGTTGCCAGACCAGCAGAACGGCGCACATTACGATAGACAGGAAGAACCGCGAAGTGATTCCGGTCCAAGGGTTGAGCGTTGCAGGCGGGGAGGGCATGTGCCAGGTGAAAAATGAAGATGTAACAATGCCATGGAAGCCGTCGATAATAGCAGTCCCCAGGAATCCGGTGCCGAGGATAAGGAACGTACTATTTTTCTTTGCATAGTAACGGACCAGGGCCATCGCGCCCGTCATCAATGCCAACAGCGTCGCCATAGCCTCAAGCAGGGTATGAAACTCGGCGTTGCCCTCCAAATGAGCCCCGTACAACAGGAAACCGCTTAAAAGCACTACCAGAGTCGTGAAACCACACATCCATCCCCGTTTTCGGCCCTGACCTGGTCGCAAGTATTCCATCCAGAAGACATCGGCAAATGAGTAACATTTATTAACTTTTTGTTCGCGCTAGATCTCCCGAGCAGGTTTTGCCCCAATGACTTTAAGCGCGGGCAGATTCAGGGCTGTAGTGCCTGACAAAGCGGCCCTACACGCCCAACACTTTGGAAGAAGCTCACCCGCTTCCTGGAATATCCTGAATTGGAGTTGAGCAACAACCTAGCGCAAAACTCGATGCGTGCGTGGGCTTCAGGACCAAACAATTGGATTCACGTGCGTAGCCCGCAGGCTGGCCCGAAGAGCGCGGCCACTCTTCTCGGTCGTGCAAAGCTGCCGCCGACCGCGTGTTGGTATATGGTCGATAACAGAGTATGGAGACCCGGAAAGGTAACTTTTGGTCAAAGCCAGAGTCTGAGTTGGTTAGGGTTTTTGGGCTACCGGATCATGAAGGCCGGGCTGGGCCAATCGACCACGATCATTTGGCTATTTGGCTAGGGTCTCGTCCTCGAATTCGGAGAGTGTTGCGAGAAAGCCAGCGGCGGCGTTCAGGTTGTGCCCCGCGAGGTCCTTCATGATCCGCCGGATGAAAAGTGATCGGCATACATGGTCGCTGAATTTCTTCGACAACCAGAGCGCGAGCGGGATGATGGCCAGTCCGACCAACAGATTGGATACGAGGAAAGCGGCGCCGAATAGTCTATAGGCGTCCAGTCCCCAGAATTCCTTAAGCACAACGATCAGGAGGGGCGTCCAAGCCAGCGTCGCCGTCAGAAAAATCCCTTGGACGTACCGGATACGGAGCATCCTCAAGTCCTCAAGCTGCTTCTGGATGATGGCAATCGGCTTGTCATAGTCAATCTGCAGAGCGCCCGCAATCTGCTGTATCATGGCGATCAAGATCGCAATTGCGAACACGTCCAAGGCCGCAGCAGGTAGCGCAAACCGCACCAGGGCAATGTGCTCGTTGATAAACGAGCCGAGTGCGACGACAACTGCAAGCTGAATGGCCGCCTCCAAACCCAGAAACGCGGCCATGCGCTGCAACGCGGACCGTGCCCGATTCAGGTTCGTCGCGCTCAGAAGCTTCCGGTTCAACCGGATGCTTTCATCGAGCTTCCGATTGTGTTCCGCCCATTGTAGCTTCAATTCATCCAGGTCCAGCATGGTTTACTCCTTCCTCAATCTCGTACAGTTCCTCGAAGTTCCTGCCTCATGGTTTGCTTCAATCTGCTGATCTTGGTCGCGACATTGGTCTCACTGATCCCCAGGACACCCGCTATCTCCAGGTAGCTGTTGCCATCCAGATAGAGCAGAACGAGTGCCTTATTCAGTGGGTCCAATCCTCCAATGAATTCGTAAAGAATCTGTATCTCTTCGGACTCGATTGCCGTCTCGCCAACCGCGTTTAGGAGGTGTTCTTCGTCCGACAGTACATACCGTGTCCTCGCGTCTTCTCGGCGGTAGAAAGAAATGGCAACGTTAAGAGCGATCCGGTACATCCAGGTGGAGAACCGGCAGCGTTCGTCGAAGGAACCAAACGACCGCCATAGCTGGATGACAATTTCCTGTGCAAGATCTTCGCGGTCTCCCCGGTTCCTGCAGTACAAGTTGCAGACCTTGTAGAGGATCTTCTTGTGATCATCCACCAGGGTTTGAAACCTTTCCTGTAGCGCTGGCGTCGTCATCGGCTTGGTTTGCACCCCTTTGGCTGCTATCGCCGTTTGTTTTCGATGCTCAACCTGTTATTCGCACGAGGTTCCTGGAAAATCACAGTCGGGGACAAGAAATTCTCCTTGGGCAGGAGATTCCCGCCCTTCGAGTCTACGCGGCACGACCAGTCTGCGACCGCGAAAACGGGCCTAAATGGTCTGCAACCATTCGGTGGGAAGCCAACTGAATGCCCAAAAGTGAGTGATAAGAAGCGAAAGACGGGATTCTGGGCGAATCGTCGGCAAACCGGAAACTGGACCCATGGCGCGATTACTTCAGTGTGGCCCGTCATCCGGAGATAATCCCGCTATGACAATTGTCATCTGCGAAAGATGACATCCCTCACTTACTCCACCGCCGCATTCGCTTCATACTGACCTCGCAGCCCAATAGAGGAGCGTTTTGACATGAGCACAAGAGATTTCTTAAGTCGTTGTTCATCGACACTAAAAGCCAGCACATTTTTGCTTTTCAGCAGCCTGGTCCTGTTTGCCCAGGCACCCTCGGAGAACAACAATGAATTTGTCATACGCGAAGTGCGGATCTTTGATGGAACTCACGTCATTCCCAAGGGCCAGGTGTGGGTGCAGAACGGCAAGATCAAGGCCGTGGCAGCAGATGTGAAGGCACCGGCCGGCGTCCGGGTCATCAACGGCGAAGGGGAAACACTTTTGCCCGGATTGATTGACGCTCACACGCATGCGTTTGGCAGCGCATTGAAGGAGGCTCTTGTCTTTGGCGTTACCACCGAGCTGGACATGTTTACCAGCCATGAGTATGCCGCTCAGATCAAGCGAGAGCAATCGGAAGGCAAAGACCTGGACCTGGCTGACCTGCGTAGTGCCGGCACATTAGTCACAGCGCCCCATGGACACGGCACCGAGTACGGCATGGCAATACCAACGATTTCTTCGCCAGACCAGGCCCAGGCTTTTGTCGATGCGCGCATTGCCGAAGGCTCCGACTATATCAAGATCATCTACGACGACGGCAAGACCTATGGACTCACCATTCCAACCGTCAGCAAAGAGACCATGGCGGCGGTGATCGCCGCAGCGCACAAGCGGGGAAAGCTAGCCGTGGTGCACATCGGCTCACTCCAGGATGCGAAA
>DATCAX010000184.1:0-2346 GCA_036512375.1 Candidatus Angelobacter sp.
GATGTTGACAACGCCGCCCGCACTGCGGCCGTATTCGGCTTCGAAATTGGAGAGCACGCGCAATTCGGCGATGGCTTCGATGGGAAGAATGGTGGCGGGCGTGCCGAAGACTCCGGCTTCATTGATGGCCGGGTCGTTGCGATAGCCGTCATTCATGTCCGTACCGTCGAGCAGGAAATTATTGGAGCGCCCACGCGCGCCATTCACCGAGAAAATACCGTAAGAGCCGGGCGAATCAGTAATTTGATCCGGTGAGCCAGCGACTCCGGGTACGAGAAAGATCAGCTTCTGATAATCACGGCCATTTACGGGCAGGTTGGTGACCACCGTGGACTCAATGATGCCGCCCAGCGTGTTGGAAGTGGATTCCACCTGCGGCAAGGTGTCTCCCGAGACCTCGACGGTCTGAGAAACATCGCCGGGTTGCAGCACCACATCGGCGCGGCGCTCGGTGGAGACTTCCACGCTGATGCCATTTACTAAGCCAACTTTGAAGCCGGACTTTTCCACAGTGACGCTATAGGTGCCGATGGGTAGCTCGGGGGCACTGTAGCTTCCGTCATCGCCGGTGTTGACGGTGCGCAGGAGTCCGGTGCCGGTATTCTTGACGCTCACAGTGGCTCCGGAGACGGCGGCCCCGGAAGTATCCGTTACGGTTCCAAGAATTGTTCCGCGAAAGGTTTGTCCATTGGTGGAAACGCTGAAGACGATTGCCATCAAAAGTGTGGCGATGGATAGAAAACGTACCACAGCCAGCGTGCGGATAGATCCAATCATTGAGTTCTCCTCAGTGTTTTTTGTCACTCAAGCACGCAAATCCCAAGAACTTGCGGACTTCCCTCGAAGAAGTACCGTGATGAGAATCTTACAAGTTACGAATACACTACCCGCGCCTTTGCGAAAGCGTCAAGCAAGTTAAAGATAAGTTTTCCAAGGTGTGAAGAGCTTCCTGTCGGAGAATCGGAATGAAACGACTATGGGCGGGCCCACGCGGTATTTATTTTTGGCGGGTGGAGTAGAGTTTGCATAACGACGCAATATTGTTCCGTCTTTTCTTGCAAAGCCTTCATTTGTTCGGCGGTTGCCAGCGGGGCATCAATATCGAATTGAACGCGAATTTCTTGAAAGCCCACGGGGACTTCTTTGGAAATGCCCAAGGTGCCCCTTAGGTCCATATCACCGCTTACGCTAACCTTCACGTGCTCAGTGGCAATTCCCATAGCCGCTGCGACGAGCTGGCAAGTGATCTGGGCGCAAGCCGCCAGCGCGCCGAGTAGTAGATCGCCGGAGCACGCCGAGGTGCCCGCCCCGCCTACCCCTTTGTGGGCTTCCGCTTGATAGATAGCGCGGCCAATATCCACGGCACAACTCATTGGAGTACCGGACTGCGCCCCGGTAGCAGTCATGGTAATGCGCGAGGAATTGGGGTCGCTACGATACTGTTCCTTCAAGGGCTTTTGCAGAGATCTAATATCCATGGCGGCCTCCGAAAATTTGTTATGCTGCACCGATATTAGACGCACGGTGCCACACTTCACAATGGGATCGAGTCATTCAACGAACAAGAAGGCAGAGCGGGTGGTGACGCCTCAAAAGGAGTCGTTGACGCTTCCCGCCGGTACACGATTTGGCCACTACGAAATCCTCGGCGCACTGGGCGCCGGCGGGATGGGTGAAGTTTATCGCGCGCGCGATACGCGGCTGGGACGCGAGCTGGCGATAAAAATTCTTTCCAGCAAACTTTCCAACAGCAAACTGGATGTGAAGCGATTTGAGCGAGAAGCGGGTTCAGCCTCGGCGCTCAATCACCCCAATATCGTGACCATCTTCGAGTTGGGACAGGTTGACCGTACCACCTATATCGCCATGGAACTCGTCGAGGGCGACATCCTTCGCGAACTGCTGCGTGTTGGGCCTATTCCCTTGCAGACGGTCATCCGCATAGCAACTCAAATTGCTGACGGACTGGCAAAAGCACATGTGGCAGGCGTAGTACATCGAGATATGAAGCCGGAGAACGTTATGGTTTCTCGGGACGGCTTGGTAAAGATTCTGGACTTTGGTCTGGCCAAACTGGTCAGCCCGAACGCGGACACGGACACGAACGCGTTGCTGGATCTCGAGACCGTTAGCAGCTCGGAATCCAACCCGGGCGCGGTTCTGGGCACGCTACCGTACATGTCGCCGGAGCAAGCCAGCGGCCTGCCGCTGGATTTCCGTTCCGACCAGTTTTCTTTTGGTTCATTGCTCTACGAAATGGTGACGGGCAAACGCGCGTTCCCGCAGCAGGGCGTCGCTCAGATTCTGGCCGCGATCCTGCGGGATCAACCGGAAGCAGCAGCGTCG
>DATCAX010000185.1:0-3813 GCA_036512375.1 Candidatus Angelobacter sp.
TTGCCCGGGCCGACGATGTGCTCCTGGCCAACAAATTCATCCAGCGTGCGCGGGCGCATGCGATCGGCGAGGGGGCGTGCGCCTTTGCCTTGCTGATCCGGGAGTGCCTGGAATAAACTCATATCGATTAAAGATGCGAAAACCTCACGACTGAGGACACGGGTAACACTGATTTCCAAGGATCATTACTCTTGTCGCTTCGCTCCAAACCGCTCCGAGTTTGTCGCGTACCAATCATACTTCAGCGCTTTGTGCAGGCGGCTCGGCGCGCAAGGCGGCCTCGCCGCTCAAACTGAGAAGATCATGGCTACGATTAGTCGCTCTTAGCGCTGCGTTGCCGTGCTGCTTCGTACAATAGAATCGATGCTGCAATTCCTGCGTTGAGGGACTCCACGCGCGGCGAGTGCGGGATGCTAACCAACTCATCGGTCAACGACAGAATTTCCGCCGGCACGCCTGCACCTTCATTGCCCACCACGATCAATGCCGCGCCGGTGAAGTCGGCTTCATGCAATGGCTTGCCTTTGTGCGACGACGTTGCCAGCACGCGCACGCCCTGCTGCTTCAAGTCCGTGATGCTTTCTGCAAACTTCACTCGAAGGATAGGCTGCCGAAACAATGACCCGGCGGAGCCGCGCACAGTCTTGGGATTAAAGTGGCTGACCGTCTTTTCTCCCAGCAGGACGGCGCGTGCGCCGAACGCTTCTGCAGAGCGAATGATCGTCCCCAGATTTCCCGGGTCCTGAATGCCGGCAACGCCGACAAGGAGAGGATCAGCACCTGCCTCCATCAGGTCTTCAAATTTATAGGGTCGTAACTTCACCAGCGCGGCCACGCCCTGCGGGGATTCAGTACTGACCGCGCTCAAAAAGACTTCATCGGGCAGAAGCAGGATTTCAACCTGGCTGCCGATTTGTGGCAGCAGGCGCGTGGCGTGCGCGCTGCCGGCTTCACTGAAGAAAACCGCCTGAAAGCGCAGCCCGCTGCGTATGGCTTCTTCAATCATGCGGACGCCTTCCACGGCCATGTATCCTTCCGCGGTCGGCTCGCCCTGGCTCAGCGCTTTGCGCAGGTCTTTTACCAGCGCGTTCTGGCGGCTGGAAACGCGGCGCAGCCTGCTTTCAATTTCTTTGGGAACATTCATGTGACAGCCATCATACTGAATCGCGTCTGCAACTGATAAAGTCTGGGTCTAGGTTTTCTACGCAAGCTGGTTTATTCTTAGTCGTTTGTGACT
The DNA here is from genome assembly GCA_036512375.1 of Candidatus Angelobacter sp. Lineage (GTDB taxonomy): Bacteria > Acidobacteriota > Terriglobia > Terriglobales > Acidobacteriaceae > Angelobacter. The sequence continues at coordinate 1,238 of DATCAX010000185.1, forward strand.
GCGTCCGGCAGCGGTTTTTCATTGAACGCACCGCGCGGGCCGTCATCCACATCGGTTCCAGACAACATTGCTTCGAGCTTTGCTCAGTGGGGAGTCGGTATTGCCTGCGGAAATTCTAAAAATCAACCCTGAAACACCGGACATGCGTCTGGTTTCCTACGTGGCCGACCGCATTAAGCAAGGCCAGGTCGTCGGCATACCCACGGACACCTTTTACGGCCTCGCGGCTGATCCGCTCAACCTGCGCGCCGTGGACCTGATCTATGACGTGAAGACACGCAGCCGCCATAAGCCGCTCTCTCTGCTGATTGAAAGCGTGGAGCAGGCGGAATATCTGGCGCGTCCCCTGCCCGACGTGTTCTATGACATCACTCGCAAATACTGGCCCGGACCGCTGACCATCATCGTGAAAGCATCGTCCCGGCTGCCTCTGAAAGTTACGGCGAATACCGGCAACGTCGCTCTGCGCGTGCCCGCTTCTCGCATTGCGGTGGAAGTGATCCGCGCGGCCGGCGTGCCAATTACTGCTACATCGGCCAACATCAGCGGAGCCAGCGAGTGCACCACAGCGGAAGGCGTCCGGGAACAGCTGGGCACCCGTATCAGCATGATTGTGGACGGAGGCCCCAGCCCGCGCGACGTGGCTTCCACCATTATCAATATGAGCGATCCTGGGCACATTACGATCCTGCGGCAAGGCGCAATTCCTGAAAGCGATCTGGCTGAGTTCCTCCGATTTGGCTGAGTTCTGACCCGCATGGCAACCAAGCGTTGGAAGAAATGGCTGTTGTGGCTTCTGGTGCTGGCGCCCGTCTGCTTTGCAGCGCTGGTGTACTGGCGCATTGTGAACCAGTCTGCCCATGACGAATCGCGTACCGCGGACGCCATCGTAGTGTTTGGCGCGGCTGAATATGATGGCCGTCCATCGCCAGTTTACAAAGCGCGGCTGGACCGCGCGGCCCAGCTCTTTCACCGCGGACTTGCCCCGATGATCATCACCACCGGCGGCTCCGGCAACGATCCCCACTTCAGTGAAGGCGTTGTAGGACGCGAGTATCTCAAGACCCTCGGCGTTCCCGATAGCCAGCTCATTGCCGAAACCCAAAGCGGCGATACCGCCGAGTCCGCGCGCAGGGTCAGTACCATCATGTTTACCAACAGCATGCATTCCTGCCTGGCCGTGAGTGACGGCTACCACATCTTCCGCATCAAGCAGATGCTGGCGCGGGAAGGCGTTACCGCATACGGGGCGCCGCGGCCCAATTCCCGTCCCCAAACCTTCTGGAAGCGGCAGGAATCGGCCTGGCATGAGATTGGCAGCTATACGCTCTGGCTGTTCCACCTTACGTAAGTCCTTGGCCGCCCTGAGTGGAATGAAGGAATCGAACCGTTTCATGATCCGTAACGCCGCCTTGCCAACTCCCATCCCTAAAACGTATCGTGTTGAATCACGTGGAGGGCCGGTCCGTTGAAGAAGGGCAAAGCTTTTTTCGTTGTCAGTGCCAGGCGCTTGGGGAAATCGCAGACTCTGATGGCTTTGACCGGCGGCATCACGGCCCGGCGCTTCGCTATCGAGGGGGCACGCTTCGTGGTGCGCAGAATGTCGAATGACGTAGACGACGAAGGCTTCTTTGACCTGCTGGACAACACTTACCCTGACTCGGCGCCGCATGTGATCCTGGCCATGCGTCCTACCTTCAAGGATGATCGCCGGCGCAAACCGCTGGTGGCCGCCCTCAACGCGTTTGGCCAGCGCTATGAGATGTTTTTCTTTGTTCTCGGCCGTCAGGAGACTCATCCCGGAAAGCTGTTGCCCAAACACCAGATCGAGCCGCTAAAAGCTCTTGGCGTCCTTCAGGTGTTTAATCGCAGCGTGGAAGGCGAAAGCCGGGCCCGTGCATTTAAGAAATTCATTGTTTCGAATATGTGATCCGGATTGCAAGCCATTGATAATATTACTATCTACTTGACTGAATGAATGTTCATTCATTAAATTAGGAGAGCGTTCGCGATGGCTGCTCGGGGTTTTATTTTCTCATTAATACTGCTGGTCAGCTCAATCGCAGCCGGAGTTCGAAAACTGCTATGATTCTGAACGTCTCTAGACTCGTCTACTCGCCCGCACCACCCAACTTCAGGAGATGCCCAGATGAGTAATGTTGCTGTTCCGACCGTCCCGCAGTCCCGAACGTCCAACGGCGCTGCCGCGTCAGGTGACCGCCAGGGTGCAAAGCTTGGCCATCAGCGTATCAATAAAGTTGCCGTGCTGGGCGCCGGAACCATGGGAGCGCGGATTGCCGCTCACTTTGCCAACGCCGGCGTGCCCTGCGTTTTGCTCGACATCGTGACGCCTGACGCTGCCCAGAGCACCGATTCAGCCCAAATCAAAGACAAGACTGCGCGCAGAAAGCTCGTCGCCAGCGGACTGGACGCAGCCGTCAAGTCCAAGCCTGCGGCCTTCTTCGAAAAAGGTCTGGAACGGCTCATCACGATTGGCACATTCGACGATGACATAAAGCTGCTTGCCGATGTTGACTGGATCATTGAAGCTGTCGCCGAAAATCTTGAAATCAAGC
>DATCAX010000186.1:0-3437 GCA_036512375.1 Candidatus Angelobacter sp.
TGCGCGATATTTACAAAGAAGTAACCAACAAAGGTCCCGGCGGACACATCCTGAACGGCCCTGTCTATGTGGAAGAAGCCGAGCCCGGCGACACGCTGGAGGTCCGCATACAGAAAATCGACCTGGCCATTCCCTACGCTTACAACGCGTTCGGCCCCACGCGCGGCTTTCTGCCGGAAGACTTTCCTTATCGCAAGATGAAGATCATTCCTCTGGATAAAAACCGCATGATCGCCAGATTTGCGCCCGGTATTGAGATTCCGCTGCATCCGTTCTTCGGCAGCATGGGTGTTGCGCCGCCGGAAGGCTTTGGCCGCATTGACAGTGCGCCTCCCAGCCTGCACGCCGGCAACATGGACAACAAGGAACTCGTCGTCGGCGCCACGCTTTTCCTGCCTGTCCATGCGCGCGGCGCGCTTTTTGAAGTGGGCGACGGTCACGCCGGCCAGGGCAATGGCGAAGTGGATATCACCGCGCTGGAAACTTCTCTCGTTGGGACGCTTCAGTTCATCGTGCACAAAGGCACTGGCCAGAAATATCCGCGCGCGGAAACGCCCACGCATTACATCAGCATGGGCTTTCATCCTGAGCTGCATGAGGCCACGCGCATCGCCGTGCGTGAGATGATCGACTTTCTGGTCAACACAAAACATCTCACCCGCGACGATGCTTATATGCTGACCAGTGTCGCCGGCGACGTGGATATCACGGAACTGGTGGATGGCAATAAGGGAGTCCACGTGATGATGCCGAAGGCTGTCTTTGTGAAGTAGTTCTTTGCAATAATGCTGTAGGCATCCTTGCCGGAGAGGAAGAAATGTATGCGGCTTCTGGTCCGTTGGCTTGTCAACGCCTTGTCCCTGGTGATTGTCGCGTACGTTGTTCCCGGCATTGAGCTGCAGGGATTTATGGCGGCGCTGATTGGCGCAATTGTTTTCGGATTGGTGAACGCCACGCTGGGGTTGGTCCTGAAAATCCTGACCTTCCCCTTGACGATCGTCACCTTCGGCCTCTTCCTGATCGTGATTAACGCCATCATGCTCAAGATGGCGGCGTCCGTCACTCCGGGATTCATCGTCCATACCTGGCTGGCAGCATTAGAAGGAGCGATTGTGCTAAGCCTGGTCTCGACATTGCTGCACTGGCTGATCAAAGACAATCGCCGGGTGGAAGCCAGGCGCTAATCGGCTTCGCGCAACTTCTTCACGATGGCATGCACGTCGCCTTGCTGGAAAAGACGGATAGCCGCAATCCCTGCCGCGCCCACCGCAGCACATTGCCGCGCATTTTCCAGAGTGATTCCGCCAATGGCCCATACCGGCATGGGCGGCTGCGCTGCTTCCGTGCGATCGCAGATCCGCCGCAACTGCTCCAGTCCGTCACGGTTGGTCGTTCCGGCTTTCTCGTATACGGACCCAAACACGGCAAAGCTTGCGCCGTGCGCCTCTGCAAGTGCCACTTCAGACGCAGAGTGCGCGGAAACGCCAATCACGGCGTCACTCTTGCCGGCGCGGGCAAAGATGGAGCGCACCTCGCTGGCAGCCAGATCATTAGCGGGCAAATGGACACCTTGCGCGCCGCAGGCCAGCGCCACATCGGTTCGAGAATTGATCAGCAGCCGCGTGCGCGACCCGCCGATTGCTTCCATCGCCTTGCGCGCCAGATCTTCCAGCGCGCGAACTTCCAGGTCTTTTTCCCGCAGCTGGATGTACTCGATTCCCGCGGCGGCGCACTCCGCAATTTTTGCCAGCAGCCGCTGCTCCCGCTCCCGGCGGTCGCCAGGGAACTGCAGGCGGTCAGTGATGTAATAAAGCTTCAGGGCCATTGGCCAGCATTGTAACTGCCCGGCGTTTACCGGCTGCAAGGCAACTTGGCGGGCGGAAATCTACTCTCTTAATAGTGCCGATCACGCTGCAACTCGTATGGCTATTCGCGCTGGCTCTGCCTATCGCCTGCATCGCCTGGACCGTAACGCACGAAGAAGTCTTCCGCGAGCCGCGGGAATATTGTGTCCGCCAGAGTGAGAGTCATCCCAGCCCCGCGTGCCGCAAGTTCTTTTTCCTCTTTACCTGCGAATTCTGTTTCAGCCATTACGTGACGGCTTTCTTCCTTTTCATCACCCATTACAAGCTTTTATTCGACGACTGGCGCGGCTACCTGATAGCCCTCTTCGCTTTGGTCTGGATCGCCAACCAGTACATGAGCGTTTACTCCCACTTGCGCCTCGATATCCGCAAAGACCGCGCGGAGATCAAGCACGTGGAAAAGAAAGTAGAAGAAATGGAAGAGAAGAAGGCGGCTTAGTCTTTTGTTTTTTATCCCGAGCGGAGCGAGGGAGCCCTATCGTTGCGAAAGAATCCCCAAGCAGTTGCCATGAAGCAACGCGAACGCAAACGAATCTTAAAAATCAAATTCGTGTTCATTGGTTTGATTCGCGGCTAAACATTTTTTTGGTTATAGGGCTCCCTCACTGCGTTCGGGATTTAAGAATAAGATCTAAGGCAGCGTCTTCGCGATCTCCGGGCCTTCTTCCGCCGTCTGCTTCGCGGGCTGCGGCTGAAGATGAAACTTTGTCAAGCCTTCTTTAAGCACTTCAAACGCCTCTTCCGGCGTATCAACCATGGTGAAGCCGTTCACGTCTTCCGGAGAAATGGTTCCGGCGTCGGCCAGCGCTTCCAGATTCAGCACGCGGTTCCAGTACTCCTTGCCGTAAACGATCACCAGAATTTTCTTGGCTAATTTGTGCGTCTGCGCCAGCGTAAGGATTTCAAAAAACTCGTCCAGCGTGCCAAAGCCACCGGGGAACACGACCAGCGCCTTCGCCAGATAGGCAAACCAGTATTTGCGCATGAAGAAGTAGTGGAACTCGAAATTGAGTTCCGGCGTGATGTACTGGTTGGGATACTGCTCAAAGGGCAGCCGGATATTCAGGCCGATGGTCTTGCCACCGGCTTCGCGCGCGCCCCGATTAGCGGCTTCCATAATGCCAGGGCCGCCGCCTGAGGTCACCACAAAGCGATGGCGCTTACCGGGCAAGGTGAGCGTCCATTCGGTAAGCATGCTGGCCAGTCGCCGCGCCTCTTCGTAATAGCGTGCCATCTCCACTCCGGCATGTGCGCGCTTCAGGGCGGCCTGCAGGGCGTCTCCGTCCTTTGCTCCCGGCTGGTCCTGGAGTGAAGCCGGTTTTGCTGAACCCGGTTTTTCCAGGATTGTCAGGGCATTCTGCGCGTCAGGCAGGCTGGCAAATCGTGCCGAGCCAAAAAACACGACAGTGTCCTGAATCTTCTCGCGGCGAAAACGTGACAGCGGCTCCGCATACTCAGAGAGAATCCGCAGGATGCGTCCGTCAGGACTGTTCAGGAACTCCGGGTTCAGGTACGCCATCGGAGCAGGAAGCAACTCCGGTTCTTCTGCGTCAGGATTTTTATTATTGTTTG
>DATCAX010000187.1:0-6234 GCA_036512375.1 Candidatus Angelobacter sp.
TTTCTCTTACGTCGCAGACCTCAAGATCATGGGCCAGTCCAGCCCGCAGGTGAAGACGAAACTCCTCCCATCGACCCCGCGCGGCGGTCACGGACAACACCAGCAGACGGCGGGTGCTATGATCCAGCCCCGGACGCGTCCACACTGCGCCCCAGGCATAACGCGTGATCAGCTCCTGAAAGTCGCGGGTGAAATCCGTGGCGTTCTTCAACGACCGGTCCACATGTTCTTCTCCCAGGACCTGCCGGCGGACTTTCATGCCTGCTTCCAGCGGATCGGCATTCATCTTTTCCGCCAGTAGAAAATCCAGCACGGCAGTGGTGAACGCGCGCGGCTGCTCCAGGTTTGAAAGATGCGCGGTCTGGATGCGTTGGGCCTTGGCTCCGGGAATGTCACGAGCCAGAATCGCGCCGTGAGCTTCCCACGGGGTGGATGGATCTTTGTCGCTGCCGATCACGAGCGTGGGGATTGTTATCTTGCTGAGTGCTGCTCGCGTGTCGGCATCGCGCAGCGCGGCGCAGCAGGCGGCATAACCTTTGGGCTCAGTACCAAGAAGAACCGCACGGGTTGACTGCGCCAACGTGGCAGTCTGCCTGTCGGGTGAAAAGAAGCGCTGCATCACCGCGTCGACAATCGCCTGCATTCCGCCTTCGCTAACGGCTTTGCGACGGGCGTTCCATGTTTCTGGCGTGCCGAACTTGGGTGATGTGTTCGCCAGCACCAGCGCAGTGACACGTGGCGGTGCATTCAGGGCCAGCCATTGTCCTACGGCGCCGCCCATCGAGAGCCCACAGAACTTGAACTTCTTGAGGCCAAGTTTTTCCGCCAGCCCGAGCGCGTCCTGTCCGAGCTGTTCGAGCGTGTAGTCGCCGGCGGGAACGTCAGATGCGCCATGACCACGCGTGTCATAGCGCAGAACCTGAAAATGATCGAGCAGGCCGGGCATCTGCGGCGCCCACATGCTGTGGTCACACCCCAGCGAATGTGAGAGCACCAGAGCAGGGAGGTCGCTGCGCCCCTCCAGCCGGTAAAAGAGGCGAGTTTTGTTGATCTCTGCGAAAGGCACGTTCTACCTCGCTCAAAGCTTCCGCGTTCCTGCCGGCCAGTAAATCTGCCAGCCTTTTTCCTGGGCGATTTTTTCCAGATCAGGGTTGGGGTTCACGGCAAAAGCGTGCTGCGCAATCTCCAGCATGGCGGCATCGTGAATGGAGTTGCCAAAGCATACATCCACCTGTTTCTTGACCACCTCCGCGATGGCCGTGGCCTTGCCGGGACCGCTGGGCACGCGAATGATGCGGTCCGTGACCAAACCCTCTTCAACATGGACGCAGGCAGCCAGCACGCGCCGCCGCGGAATGCCAAAACGCTTTACGCCTTCGCGCACTACCCAGTCATTGGTTGAAGAGACGGCCCAGACCTCGCAGCCGATGGATTCCAGCTCGCGCGTGAGCCGCAGCATCTCCGGGAAGATGCGGGTTTCTACCACGCTCGAGAAAAACTCTTCCGCGGATTCCTGCAGTGACTGCAGCGAACTTCCGGCATTAATGGTGACCATCTCGCCGCACATGGTGTCTTCTCCCACGTTGCCGGCTTTGTAATCCTTGTAACGCGCGGTGGCCCATTGGGCGACTTCAGGCGAAATCAATCCGCGTTCAACTTCCCAATAAAAGAAGTCGACGCCAGAGTCGCCGCTCCACAATGTGCCATCACAATCAAACACGGCAACCCGCGGACGCAATGCCATGACGGAATCAGAGAACCTTTGCGCGGCTGAGGACTTCGTCTCAGTCCTCAAAGGGCTGTCCCTGAACCTGCGCGAAGTTTCTCAAAGTCTTCAGGCGTGTCTACGTTGGCAGCGACCAGCGGATCGTTTACCGGAAAATAGCGGATGTGCGCCTGGTTCGCGTGCTCGACGTCACGGGCGGAGCTGTGCACGGGTGCGCGCAGGAAAGCCTCAATCATTTCACGTCCGATCACAAAAGGATGGCCATGCTTGCCGCCGAACTCCGGCACCACGGCCCAGACTTGTTCGTCGCTCGCAAGAAATACCGCCTTGATCTGCTCAATGGTTTCCACTTCTGCCGGTGGGCGGTCCACCAACGTGACGATAGCCGCATCGCGCCCGCGATTAAGTACTTCCTGCAGGCCCACCAGCAGGGAACTGAACTGGCCCTGCTGGGGATTGGGATTCACGGCCAGAAACGCCGCTTGAGAATCGGCGATTGGGGCCAGGCTGGCCAAGTTATCGCCGGCCACCACGATCACCAGTTCGGTTGCCGTTTGCAGGGCGCGGATGGCGGCAGAAAGAAATGTGCCATCGCGCCAGGGAAGAAGCGCCTTGTCACGGCCCATGCGCGAAGATGCCCCGGCGGAGAGGATGACACCGGCAAATGAGGGTGAAAGGGCCATGGTTAGCTCTTCGGAGTCCGCGGTTGAGGGCTACCCCGCCTAATTTTTTGCACAACTTTACTTTTACGAGATTTTGGCACGATTACAGTGTCATCGGAGTTATCAGCGACATCGTAAGTCAGACCAACCGATTTCAGATGCTCGCGAACTTTAGCTGGTATGGAATCAAGATAATTGAACTGGAGTTGCTTGTTCCCATTTGGTGGGTTATTCATCACGATAACGCCTTCCTGCTGCGCCCTCGTGCATTTTCGGTAAAGATAAACAGAGAGCTTGATCATGCTCCGCTGTTGTTTGGCGCCGGCCATAAGTTTCCTTTCTGAACATAAACAACGAAGGCATATCTTTACAATTGCTTCAATATTTCTGCCGCCTTGGCGCTCTTCATGTGCGGTAGCGGCGTGGTGGAGTGGCGGCGGATGGCGATCAGCTCGGCCACAATCGCCACGGCAATCTCTTCCGGCGTGATGGCGCCAATATCGATGCCAACTGGCGCGTAGACGCGCGCAAGTTTGTCCGCGGCGATACCTTCTTTTTCCAACTCTTTATAGATGGCGATGGTCTTGCGTTGCGAGCCGATCATGCCGATATAACGGGCCGGCGTTTCGGCGGCCCAGCGGAGTACGCGCATGTCGTCGCGATGGCCGCGGGTCACAATCACGATATAAGAAGCGTGGTTCGGGGCCAGTTGAGCGGTGACGCGCTCATATTCGTCGGCATAAATGTCGCGGGCGTCAGGGAAGCGCTCACGGTTGGCGTAGCTCTCGCGGTCGTCGGTCACGACGACGTCAAAGCCGGCTAGGCGCGCAACTTTATAGAGGCTCCAGGCTACGTGTCCGGCGCCGAAAATATAAAGCGTCGAGACGGCCAGCACAGGCTCGACAAAAACTTCCAGCGTGCCACCGCAGACCAGGCCGGTATCGTATTTTGGATTGTTGTTCAGATCGAAATGCAAAGTCTGCGGTTTTTCAGTCTTCATGGACTCGCGGGCAGCTTCCCAGACTTCAGCTTCAACGCAGCCGCCGCCAATGGTCCCAACGATGGTCCCATCATCGCGCACCAGCATCTTGGCCGACTCAAATGAGGGGATGGACCCGCGCACGTTGATAATGGTCGCCAGCGCTCCGCGACGGCCGTCCCGCCGCAACCGGGTTATCTCTTCATAGATGTCCACAGGGCTATTGTAAACGGCTGATAAAAAGAATGGCTACGATTCAGCTTCCTTACTCTTTGGGTCTTCTGTCTCAGAACCTGGCTGCCACTTATCCAGCTGAGACTTAATGAAAGCAATCGCCTCGCGCACGTCAAAGGCGATTGGAACCGTCACGGAAAAAATACCCTGCTCGGTTCTAAAGTGGTAGATCTCCATCCCTTTCACATTGATAGGACCACGAGTATTATGAACTTCAAAGTTGCGGTCATTGAGTTCACGCCTTATCGCCGCAATGATCACCTGGGCACGTCGAAGGTACGCCTCTCGGGACCGAAGCATTGGGGTAAGATCTTGGAAACTCAAAATGTCAGTTGCATCAGGGGCGCGGTTCTGGTTACGAACTACAGACAGAATCTCTTCCAGTAATTCGCGATCAGGTCTGTGTGGTTTTATCTTGGAATCCTCACTTGGTAGGTTCTTCAATTGAGATTCAAGTCTCGGCCACCAAACTTCAAATGCTTCATTAATATGTGTTTCGGGTAGTGCGTCATCGCCCAAGGCGCTGTTGAGAGTCTTTAAGAGTTTGAGGACTTCATCCTTCTCCGCCTTAGTGGCTTGAAACTGGGCCAATGGTGGCTTGACGTCTGACGGTTCCAGACCGATCAGGAACGGGCAGACAAATGTATTCTGAAGAGTCTTTGAAAGCGCGCCAGCCTCAAAAAGAATCCAGTCCGAATGGATATTGCTGGGTGTTAGACAAATGATGCCAGCTTTGGCAGCTTCCAGGCGCGATGCTACGTCTGAGCTCCATCGCGCACCTTTATCAATGTCGGCGGAGGAAAGCCAGGGCTTGATTGCATTGATTATCTTGGGCAGCCAACCGTGAAGGGCCTCCGCGGCGGCGCGGCTACGTTCGCCAGACCAGCTTATGAACACGTCCATTGTGCCCACGATTATGGCACAAGAGGGATATTTTCATCTTGACAAAAGCGAACAAAAAACGATAAAATGAGCCGGGAAATTGGATTCCGACCCAGGCCGGTAAGTTACTCGATCTTTGACAAATCCGCAGTCAGCAATGGGCGCACCGCCCATCAGCAAGAACCGGTTTCCGTCTGGGCATTAGTGTTTGCTAGTTGGTAATTTCGGACGAACAGTCGCTCGAAAAAATTGAACGTGATTGACAGGCTAAATGACGCAGAAAAGGAGCTTCGACAGGCTTTCGACAGTCCTTTCGAATTGCACTTTGGGCAATAATATACTTGACTGACAGGTGGAAACCCGCTATATTGGGAGAATGAAATCCAAAGAGCCGCTAACGCTTCAGCAGACAGTGATTTACTTCTCAGATTACGAGAACTGCCATCGTTTTATGATGGAACTGCGCTGGCCAGATGGCAACGTCACATGCCCACGGTGCGGCTCTGATGACGTGCAGTGGCTCCCGAATGCCAGAGTGTTCAAGTGCTACCAGAAGCATGAAAAGCAGAAATTCTCTCTCAAGGTTGGCACCATCTTTGAGGATTCACCGATTGCTCTTGAGAAGTGGCTTGTTGCCGTTTGGCTCGTGGTCAACTGCAAAAATGGGATTTCTTCATACGAGATTCACCGCGATCTGGGAATCACCCAAAAGTCGGCATGGTTTATGGCTCACCGCATCAGGCGTGCCCTGCAAGGCGATGGAATTGTGAAACTTGGTGGCCCTAATTCCACTGTTGAAGTTGATGAGACTTACATCGGTGGGAAAGCGCGTAACATGCATGCTGTTGTGAGACGGCGCAGGAACGTGAAAGACATTGGCGCAAAGGCTATGGTCATGGGAGCCGTGGAACGTGGCGGGAAAGTCTATGCCAAAGTGGTTGCCAATCGCAAAAAAGAAACCATCAAAGACGTGATTTTCCCAGTGATCGAACAAGGGACAACCGTTCACACCGATGAGTTTCCTGCTTACGTCTTTGCGGCTAGGGACGCTGCTTTCGAGCATCAAGTTGTTAACCATCTGGAGCGGTACGTCGATGGCAACGTGCATACAAACGGAATTGAAAATTTTTGGTCTTGCCTTAAGCGCGGATTAGGCGGCACATACATTGCAGTCGAGCCGTTTCATTTGTTTCGATACGTCGATGAACAGGCATTTCGGTTTAACAATCGCGCAACCAAAGACAATCCGCTGAATGATGCAGATCGTTTCACGCTGGCGATGTCACAGATTGTGGGCAAGCGTCTTACTTACGAGGAACTCACCGGAAAAACGGAAGCGGCTGGCAGTCCAGCGTTCTAAGATTTGGAAGCGTGGCCGTTTGAAGCGCGGGAAGCGGGCGAAGTCCTAGCCCGCTTTTTCCTTTTGGATTTTGGTTCAGGCAAAACCGATGATTTCGGGACGGAAATGATCGTTTTCATTGCGTTACGGAATCTCTCGAACGCTCCCGGGCCTTCGTTCATTTCTGCATGGGGCTTGCGAGTCTCCAAATTCTTACTCATAAACCGCAGTTTAGCACAAGGATGGATGACTCCATGAAACCCCTTTTGAACATAGACGCAAGAAACCCAAATGCTAAGACGATGTTCAATGTTTACCCACAGCAAGAAGAATCTCCGATACGGCATCGGCCTTCAGCGCGCGGGGATCAATCGCAACGCTTATCGCGCAATGGCAAGAAGGGCACGAATAA
>DATCAX010000188.1:0-5320 GCA_036512375.1 Candidatus Angelobacter sp.
AAGATATATTTGAACATGTTCATGTTATTGAAAATGAATGCGTTAATCCTTGAGGCTTAATTAAGGATGGAGGCTGGAGCTGGACACTCAGCGCCTTCGATGTTTAAGCGCGCAGATACTTGCCCAGTATGGAAGCCACTACTCCCAGACCGACAATCGCGACCGGCCCGTGGTTCAGTTGCAAAGCGGCGGCCACATTACCATTTACCGTCACAAGGTATGTTCCCCAGCAGATGCCGCCTACAATCGCAATTGCGCCCATAATGCGCAGCAATGGGCTGCCGGGTTCTTTTTGCTGCTCACGCGGCGGACGGAATTTTCCGCGGTCTTCGTACCCTTCACGGGCGCCTGTGCCCCAATCGTCTTGAAAACGTTTCTGCGCCATGAGCCAAATCTGACTCAATTCATGCAAAAATACAACCGGCAAAACTTCTTAGAACCATGGTTTTCAAGGCTCAGGCCCCGTGGGAGATGAAACAGTTTGCACAGCAGACGTCCGAGTTCAAGCAAATTACAATAACTGATTACCCATGGCCCATTTATTTGAACCTCTTAAGCTTCGCGGCGTGGAATTTGCGCACCGCATCGTGGTTTCACCCATGTGCCAATACTCGTGCACGGATGGTTTCGCCAATGACTGGCATTTTGTCCATCTGGGCAGCCGTGCAGTTGGGCGTGCGGCCGCCGTGATCGCAGAAGCCACGGCTATCACCGCGGACAGCCGCATCAGCCCGCAGGACCTTGGTATCTGGACGGACGCGCATATTGAGCCGCTGCGGCGCGCATTTTCATTTATCTCCGAACAAGGCTCGGTACCAGGCATCCAGTTGGCTCACGCTGGCAGGAAGGCAAGCACCAGCGAACCGTGGAACGGCGGCAAGCCCATCACTCCCGCCCAGGGCGGCTGGACTCCGATCTTTGCTCCCAGTGCCCTGCCCTTCTCTGACGGCTATCAGATTCCTCACGCACTCAGCGTCGCTGAAATCGGCTCGATTGTGGAAGCTTTCGCGGCGGCCGCGCGCCGTGCCCAGGCCGCTGGCGCAAAACTGATTGAGTTGCACTCCGCTCATGGATACCTGCTGCATTCCTTCCTCAGCCCTTTAAGCAATCAACGTACAGATCAGTACGGTGGCTCGTTCGCCAACCGCATACGGATCGTGTGTGAAGTTGTGACGGCAGTAAGAAAGGTCTGGCCTGAGCAATATCCGCTCTGGGTCCGGATCTCCGCCAGCGACTGGACAGAGGGTGGCTGGACTGTTGAGGAATCAGTGGAACTGGCAAAAACGCTTAAGCCGCTTGGCGTTGACCTGATCGATTGTTCTTCCGGCGGCAATGTAGCTCGCGCAAAAATTCCTGTCGGGGCCGGCTATCAGGTGGCGTTCGCTGAGCAGGTTCGCCGCGAGGCCGGCGTGCCAACCGGCGCCGTGGGAATGATCACCGATCCAGCCCAGGCAGATCAGATCATCCGTTCCGATCAGGCGGACGTAGTGATTCTGGCGCGCCAATTCCTGCGTGACCCTTACTGGCCGCTGCTCGCTGCCCGCGCTCTCGGGCAGGACATCCAATGGCCGCTCCAGTATGACCGGGCCAAAATGAAATAGAGACGCGTCGACCATCCTGCCAAACCTTTGCCGGCGGTCGACTGGCGTTGGCGTTTACTTTAGAGCGGAGTCTGGGTTCGGCAGGTAGAGATAAGACTGATTCCTGGTCCGCAGGGAATCGTGAGACCACTGAGGGCGTTCATGCGTCCAGATACAATTGATGGCGAACTCGCTACTTTCGCGGTGCGGCCTGGGCACTCTGCGCGGCGTGCGCCTCTTCCATGCGATTAATCGCGCGCTTTTCAACGGGCGACGACAACACGATTGAAGTAGAGGTTGTGCCGAAAGGCGTCAGGCGGTCGATCAGGGATTCCAAGTGCTCCACCGAACGCACATGGACTTTCATGATGAAAGAATCCGCTCCGGTGCCGCGATGGCATTCCACAACTTCCGGCGAATTCTTAACCACGGCCGTAATTCGTGTGAACACATCGCCCACAACAGACATGCGGATAAACGCGGTGATGGGCATGCCAACTTTCATCGGATCAATATCTGCGTGATAGCCAACGATGATGCCGGCTTCTTCCATGCGCTTTACGCGCTCCACCACGGCCGGGGTCGTGAGCCCTACGCGCCGTCCCAGCTCCGCGTAAGAGAGCCGCCCATTGATCTGCAGTTCCTGCAACAACTTCCAGCCAATCTGGTCGAGCAATTTGTCTGTTCTTAAATTTGTTTCCATGTTTTACCTGACATTATAAGACAGATTTTGTCTTTTTTGATTCCATTTTGGGAAATGACGGGTACTGGCTCTGGCATTACAAAGATTAACAAACTCTAATCTTACTCACAGGGCCTCTTATTTAACACCAAAATTCAAGTTCTGCCTAACAAAAAAATGATCTTGCAGGACGATCCCTTGCAGCAATTTCGCCAGCCAAATTTCTGACTGGCTCGCGGGGCGCGCACTCCGTTGGAATCAAAGTTTCTGGCTAACCGCCTGTGATTTTTTCTGCTTCCTCATAAAAATAAGTGCTTTGCTCTCACCGGTTCGCTCATCGGACGATGGTGCCGATTCACTTACCATGTTAGGTATCGGCATGATTCCGGACTCTTCTACTTGTGCAAGGACTTGCTTGCTAAGGCATTCCTCTGAATGGCTTCCAGCAAGAGCCGAGTTACACTAATGTACCAACGCAGCGATGGTTTTCCTTGCTTTGGGCTTATATCCAATATAAAAATGAACAATCCAATTTATTTAATACGACTCGCCGCATTAACTCCCCCAGGCGTGAGCTAGCTATTTTCCATGGACCCTATAGTCATAACTAACCAAGAAGTTGCTCAGGCTCAGATTCCGCTGCAGGGAGCTCAGGAAGTCCGCCCCAGGGTGCCGAATCCCGTCCCAATGTGGGCGCGGCTATTATTTGTGCCGCTGGTTCTGGTATTGCCGCTGTTGTGTCTCGCTGCTCTGATTATGCGAGTCGCTACCCGCAGCCAGGCGCCGCGAGTACGGCAAACGTGGGCATCGTATCTTCTAACGCTCCTTATCATCAGCGGGATCTTCTCCACCATCCTGGCGGTCTTTACCATTTCACTGGATACAATTCCGGTTCCCGACGCGATCAGTTCCTCTCTTTCTGACCTGGACGAGCGCGGCAACTTCCCCGCCCTGCCGGCGGGGAAAGAGATGTCCAGCGTGGAGTTAAGCTCCACTTTGAAACCTCTGGTACTGCTGGCCTCGCCTGCCGCCAAGCGCTGGTTTCAGCCGACCGCCGGAGTTTCCGGTCTACTCGGCGCAGCCATGATTCTCCATTCTGATTCGCATGGCTATCTGCTGGCGACAGCGCGCCACGTGGCCGATGGAGAAGGCTGGCGTTCACGCAGCGGTCCGCAGAAAGTAATGGTCTCGGCCGGCATGAATGGCTGGGCTTCTGCCCAGGTAATTGGGCGGCACAAGCATCTTGATGTCGCATTGCTCTGGCTGGAACGCCGTTTTGGTGATGCGGAATTCACCCAGCCCGTAGCTACTTACGGCAGCGTGCAAATGGGCGAGAAGATTTTTGTGATCGGCCATCCTGAAGGTTTGAATTTTTCCGTCAGCAATGGAATTGTTTCGCGCACGCCCGGCAATGACGTGCTACAGGTTTCCGCGCCCATCAGTCCGGGAAACAGCGGCGGCCCAGTCTATGACGAATTTGGCAACCTGCTCGGCATCGTTACTTCCAAGGTAGCGCGGTCCATGGAGCCGGAAGCCGAGAACTTGAATTTCGCGGTCAGCACAGACGCTTTGCTGCACGAATCGGATTGGGAGTTTGTTGCCGGCGGAAGCGCGCCCCACAACCTGCTGGCGGATTTCGTTCACCAGGCCAAGGTGCGCAAGGTCCCCATAGCCGCGGCAGCTGCGCGATAGGAAAATCTAGAAAAACATGGCTAACATAACTGTTACGGTCTACGATTCAACGGAAAACAAGCGCGTCCCGGTGGAACTGCCGGACGACGCACCGGCGAATCGCATCATTGCCGTGCTGGTGGACAAGCTGCAATTGCCGCAAAACGGTCCAGACGGAGCTCCGCTCAGCTATAAGTTTCACCACAAAAACTCAGGCCGCCAGATTCAGGATTCGCAAACCCTCTCTGACGCTGCCGTAAAAGAAGGCGACATCCTTCGCCTGCAGCCGGAAATCACCGCAGGAGCGCGATGAGCCAGTCCGTGCCATCGTCGAACGGCGGCGGATCGATTCCGGCCAATGACGACAGGTTCAGCCGTTTTCGTCTTATCGGCTGGTGGGACCAGGAAAAGCTGCGCACGGCGCGAGTGCTCGTGATCGGCGCGGGCGCGCTGGGCAATGAGATCCTGAAAAACATGGCGTTACTCGGCTTCGCCAACGTCGTGGTGGTCGATCTCGATTCCATCGAAGCTTCGAATCTATCGCGCAGTATTCTCTATCGAGCGTCAGATGTAGGCCGCCACAAAGCTGACGTCGCGGCCGATGCCGTCAGAAATATTTTTCCCGAAGCCCGTGTTCATGCCATCACTGCCAATGTGGTTCATGGCCTTGGTCTGGGACTGTTTGCCTGGGCTGATGTTGTTATAGCAGGACTGGATAACCGTGAAGCGCGGCTGTGGATCAATCGCGCATGTTGGAAGATGAATAAGCACTGGATTGACGGCGCGATTGAAGGCATCAACGGCGTAGCCCGCGTCTTTAAGGCCGGACAGCCTCCTTGCTACGAGTGCACACTCGGTGAAACGGACTGGGCCATCCTGAACAAGCGCATGTCGTGTAATCTGCTGGCGCTCGAAAACGATACCGAAGGCAAAGTGGCCACCACGCCGACCATCTCTTCCATCATTGGCGGGCTGCAGGTGCAGGAAGCTGTGAAGTTGCTGCACGGTCTTCCGGTATTGGCAGGGAAGGGTTTCATCTTTGAGGGGCTGAACCATACCTCTTATAAGGTTGAATACACTGAGAACCCTGAGTGCATGAGCCATTACACCTTTGCTGAGGTGATTCGCCTTCAGGAAGCGTCGCGCGATCTTTCTCTCGCCCAGTTGCTGGATCGCGCTCGCCGCGATCTCGGCTCGCAGGACGTTGCGCTTGAATTCAGTCGCGATGTGATTCACAAATTGATTTGCCCGGGCTGTGGCGCGGAAGAGGAGTTGTTCGCTGCCGTTGGTGCCGTGCCCTACACTCGCGGCAAATGCGCCACCGATGGCCAGATGCGCGCCGTGATTACTGCGCATGGCTATTCCGGTCACGAACCGTTCGGCGATC
>DATCAX010000189.1:0-3846 GCA_036512375.1 Candidatus Angelobacter sp.
AGCTGGGCGTATGAAACCAAGTGCGATATGCCGATACTCATGAATGCGATTCCGAGAGAGATCCGTGCTATACGACTCCGCTTGCTGATAGTAACCGGGTCTGAAGTCATAAGCGTGACAATTCCCATCGACATTGCGCCGGAATAAGAGCGATACAAATGGATGCCACCCATGGCAATCCAAAGCAAGCCAAGTACTAGATGCAGGTTCACGCCGTTATTCTATAACAACCCGCCTAAACAACCCGCCTACTCGTCCACGATTTACTTCTCAGCAGTTGCGCCCGCCGGTTTCGTTTGGAAAGACGCCTGCGCAGCTTCAGCCAATGTCCCTGTGCCCTGGCCCTGTCCTGACTCCGCCTTGAAATAGTACGTTGTGTTCGGCTTCAGGTTCTTGACCAGCACTCTGTGCGTGAATCCACCCCAGGGCATGCCGGCGGTCTGGTCCAGATGGCTGGCGTCGGTGCCATAGTGCAGAGCTGTTCCGGAATTTACATTGGTGGACCAGGCGATCTCTGCGGTCGTGTCCGTCACATTTTCCACCACTGGTCCGTGGGTGATCTGCACGCCGCTTGTGGGTGCGCCGATCGGGACGACCGGCATTTGCCGCACGGCGGACGATTGAGGAGAAGTTTGCTGGGACGAAGCCTGCTCGGTCTGGCCGGGCAGCTGCTGTAAAAGTCCCGTTCCCAAAATCAAAGAAAGACCAAGCACGGTTGCGATGATGTTCATCGGAGTATCTCCCTTGTCGGTTGGGTTAGATGGCTATTTCGGAAAAATGGGTGTTCCGGAATGGGTTGTATTACAACCTTAGGGGCTCTCCGGGATGAGGCTTAGCCCGTGATCCGCGGAACAAGAAAGAGCACCAGCCCAACACTGATCACAATCACCAGCACCAAGTGACACTATCCATCCCAGCAGGAAGACGCGCTCGTGCTCCGGCGGGGGTGGAGTGATGCCCAGGATCGCATGGCCCATTCGCATCAGCTTTAGAAGAATTTCCACGGGATGGTTCCGTCTTCTCGTCAGCTTTCTTGACGATTGATCTCAGGATAGCACTCATAAATCTGGGTGCGATTGCGCATTATCGCGGCCTTAGGCAGAATAACCCGGCGGAGAACAGTGATGAAGATTGGCAAGGTACTGATCTGGTTGGTGGTGGCGGCAGTAGGTGCGCTTGCGCTGGCGACAATCGCATTCCACCGGAGCGAGCCCATCAATGCCATGTGGCTGGTGGTGGCTGCGCTATGCAGTTACGCGCTGGGCTATAGGTTTTATTCAAATTTTGTCGCCGCCAAAGTGCTTGCGCTGGACGCCATGCGCGCCACGCCGGCCGAGCGCCTGGAAAACGGCCGTGATTTTGTCCGCACCAACAAGTGGGTGGTTTTCGGGCATCACTTTGCCGCCATCGCCGGGCCAGGCCCGCTGGTGGGGCCGGTGCTGGCCGCGCAGTTCGGCTATCTTCCCGGAACGCTGTGGATCCTCGTCGGCGCGGTGTTCGCCGGCTGCGTCCAGGACTTTGTCATTCTTCTTTTCTCGGTGCGGCGCGACGGCAAATCACTCGGCCAGATGGCGCGCGATGAAATCAGCAAAACTGCCGGGACCGTGGCGTTTATTTCAGTTCTCAGCATTCTGATTATCCTGCTGGCAGTGGTCGCCCTGATTATTGTGAACGCGTTGAAAGATAGTCCCTGGGGAGCTTTCACTATTGGCATGACGATTCCCATTGCGCTGCTCATGGGAGTTTACCTGCGTTACCTGCGCCCGGGACGCGTGCTGGAAGCTTCGGTGCTCGGCTTTCTGCTGGTTGTGGCTGCCATCTTCGGCGGACAGTGGGTGTCGCAGTCCACGCATGCCGCGGCTTTCACGCTGGCCGGCAGCACGCTGGCGATTCTCATCATCGCTTATGGTTTTGCCGCTTCGGCGCTTCCGGTGTGGCTGTTGCTGGCGCCGCGCGACTACCTGAGCACGTTTGTAAAGCTCGGCACCGTGGCCATCCTGGCGCTGGGGATTGTCCTGGTGCGTCCCACGTTGCAGATGCCCGCGCTTACGCGCTTTATCGATGGCAGCGGGCCGGTTTTTGCCGGCAATCTTTTTCCGTTTGCGTTCATCACCATCGCGTGCGGCGCCATCAGCGGATTTCATTCGCTGATCTCCAGCGGCACCACGCCCAAGATGATTGCCAGCGAGCCGCAGACGCGCATGGTCGGTTATGGGGCGATGATGGCGGAATCATTTGTTGGCATCATGGCGATGATCGCGGCATGCACGCTCCAGCCGGGAACTTATCTGGCGGTGAACAGCGGCGCCGGAATGGTGGGCGGAAATCCCGCAGCCGCGGTAGCGACAATCAGCAACTGGGGCTTTCCCGTAAGCGTCGACCAGATGGCTGTGTTGGCGCAGAACGTGGGCGAGAAGACGCTCTTCTTCCGCACCGGAGGCGCTCCGGCGTTTGCGCTGGGCATGGCCAAGATTTTTTCTGACAGTCTGGGCGGCACTGCTGTCATGGCCATCTGGTACCACTTCGCCATCATGTTTGAAGCGCTCTTCATCTTGACCGTGCTCGACGCTGGCACGCGCGTCGCACGCTTCATGCTGCAGGATGCGCTCGGCCACATATGGGAACCGCTGGGCCGCACCAGTTGGTATCCCAGCATCGTTGCCACCAGCGCCGTCACGGTAGCTGCGTGGGGATATTTTCTCTGGCAGGGCATTCGCGATCCTTTGGGCGGAATCAACTCGCTCTGGCCCCTTTTTGGTATCTGTAACCAGCTGCTGGCGGCCGTGGCACTTTGCGTAGCGACGACCATCATCGTCAAGATGGCGCGCGCGCGCTACATATGGGTCACGCTCACGCCTCTTTGCTGGCTGGTGGCCGTGACGTTTGCGGCGTCATGGCATAAAATCCTTGATCCCAATCCGCTGATCGGTCTGCTGGCGCACGCCCGTCAACTTGCTGCTGGACCGGCATCCGCCGGCCTGACACGCAGAATCTTCAATGACCAGCTTGATGCTGCAGTGTGTGGGCTTCTGGTGGTACTGGTCAGCGTGATCGTGATCGAGTCGGCAACGCAGTGGATCAGCGTGATCTCTGGCCGGAAACAGCCCGCGATTCAGGAAGCGCCGTTCGTGGCGACGCAGTATGCGGAGGAAGCGTTATGAAGGCATCGGGAGATCGGGTGATCGGAGATGCTGCATACATCTGTCAGCCTGAGCGAGTCGGAGCGAATGCGACGGCGAGTCGAAGGATCCCGGGAATGCCTGTTTCCAAACATGCAGCATCAGGGAGTTCTCACGAATCAGTAGAACCGGTGCTGCGCATGTTCCAGAATGCATGGAAAATCATCCGTGCCATGCTGCGTGAAATCTTTGACGAATCTGCCTACGACCGATTCCTGCTGCGCACTCAATCGTCCCGCTCGATTGCCAGTTATCGAGAGTTCGCGCAGGAACGCGACGCTGCCATGCTGAAAAAGCCGAGATGCTGCTGAGATCACCCGATAAGAACCAATCTGCGGTAAACTTAGCCTCAATGCGTGTCCTGGGAATCGATTGCGGCAGTGAGTACACTGGTTTTGGCGTGGTGGAAGAAACGTCTGACCGAAAGCTGGTTTGTCATGCCACCGGCGCCATCAAGCTGAAATCGGGGACGCCCATGGCCGCCAAGCTGGAAAAGATCTTTACCGATCTCACGGCCATCATCGCCAAATATCAGCCAGAGATCGTGGCTATTGAAGATGTGTTTTATGCCGTCAACGTAAAGAGCGCGCTCAAACTGGGACAGGTAAGAGGGGTAGCCATGCTGGCTGCGTCTTCGTCGGGCTTGCAGGTAGCGGAGTATTCACCG